>DOVP01000171.1 GCA_003520025.1 Phycisphaerales bacterium | reverse complement strand
GCAGCCGTAGATTGGAACGTCATCGGGCTCCACGTTCCCGCAGCCATTGGCATGTACCCGCCATCATGCATGGTGCACGCCGATCCGAGCAGAACCAGCATTATCGTGAGGGCGGCGGCTACGAAACGACCATGCATCGAGGGGGTCTCCTTGGGAGGGTACGGCACGAGTCCATCCTAACTTGGATAGAGCAGGGGGTCAGATACCGAGGCCGGACTCTTGGGAGCTCGGGGTCGACATGAAATTGGATCAGCAGGGGGCTGGTCCCCGGTACTCGACCCCTTCCGCTAGCCTGCGCCGATGCCGCCATGCCGCATCGGCCACGGATACGACCTCCATCGACTGGAACCCGGAGCTCCGGAGGGGGCTGGCCGGCCGTTCGTGCTCGGTGGCATCCTGTTTGACCATCCGACCGGTCCGATCGGACACTCCGACGGCGACGCGGTATTGCACGCCGTGACCGACGCTTTGCTCGGGGCACTCGGCGAGCCGGACATTGGGCAACTGTTTCCGGACGATGACCCCCAACTTGAGGGGGCCCAGAGCGATGTCTTTTTGTCAGAGGCCGTGAGGCGAGTCGAAGATCGCGGATTCGCTCTTGGGAACATCGACATCACCGTTATCTGCGAGCGGCCCAAGATCGGCCCCCGGAAGGATGAGATGTGTGCAAGGATTGCAGCGATTCTGGGCTGTGAGCGAGATCAAGTGAATCTGAAGGGCAAGACCCACGAGGGTGTCGATGCCATCGGCGAAGGGAAGGCCGTGGAAGTTCATGTGGTGGCTCTGCTTGTCTCGGGCGACGAGCGGGCCAAGGATCACTCCTGATGCTTGCTGCCATGATTCTTACCGTGATGACACTGCTGGCTACTGGCGAGGCAGTCGCGCCGCCCCCAGCTGAGATCGACGCCGCCCTGCGGGCCATTGAGGCTGCTGGGGACGACCTGCACGCCTTTACGGCCACCGTCGCCTCCCGCAAGGATGATGCGCTGCTTGGCCGCAAGGATATTCGCACCGGCAGTCTGGTTTACGAGGCGAACGAGGAACAACCGAGACGATTCGCTGTCGACTTCGATGTCCGTATCGTCAACCGCCGCCGCAGCGAGGAGTCCAAGCGAATCATCTTCGACGGCAGTTGGCTCGTCGAGCGTGATGATGCCTCCAAACAGTTCATCAAGCGGCAGATTGTGGCGCCCGGGGATACTGCCGATCCAATGCGTCTGGGTGGAAGTTTCCCGCTGCCAATTGGCCAGAAGCGAGACGATGTACTGAAACGCTACTCGGTGGAATTGCTTCCGGGCGTTCCTGACACCTTTGTCGTGCCCAAGCCGGATGGCATGAACCTTGTTGGGCTGCGGTTGACGCCGCGGGAAGGCACGGTCAAAGCCAAAGATTGGTCTGCGATCGACCTGTGGTACGACGGCACGACATGGTTGCCCATCGGCGTGATTGCTACCAAGGGCAATGGTGATTGCCGCCGCATCAGGTTGACGAACATGAAACAGCACGAGACGCTTCCGGAGGCATCCAAGCAGTTGCTGTCGATCAATGAGCCGGGCGAAGGCTGGTCGGTCGATGTGCGCCCATGGACCGAATGATCAGCCCCCGCTGAGGCGGTCGTCTTCGAGCATCTTCTTCATCGATCGATCCATCAGTGTCGGTCGCAGCATGCGAAGCGCCGCAGACATGCGAACAAGACGGCTGGTCCAGACCTCGGGCACCGGCCGCTGCAGACACTTGATGATGGCGGCGGCGACCCGCTCAGGCGACTGCTGCAGGAATCTCGGTGTGTGATCGATGCTGCTGTGACCACTGTCGCGGCCACTGAGTTCGGCGGACACATCGAAGAACTTGGTGATGGTTGTGACCGGATGGACCGTGGAGACATGGATGCCGACCGGCGCAAGTTCCAGTCGCATGGCCTGACAGAAGAGATCTTGCGCCGCCTTGGTTGCGGCATATGCCCCGTGATAGGGCGGCGCGAACTTTGATACACACGACGCCGATGCCAGCAGATGGCCTCCGCGGCCGTGTTCGATCATTCGCTTGGCTGCTTCGCTCAGCAGCAGATGCGTGGCGAAGAAATTGACGTCGAAGATTTCACGCAGTTCGGCTACCGTCGTGCCGTGCGCAGTGCGGTCCAAGCCATGACCAGCGTTGGCAAATACTGCCCATGGTGGTCCGAAGGCCTGTTCGGCGGCATCAAGAAGTTCGTGTGCATGATCGCCTACTGTCACATCGATCTGAACGGCGATGCCGCGATCGAGTTGTGCGCAGATATTGTGCAGTGGCTCG
The DNA here is from genome assembly GCA_003520025.1 of Phycisphaerales bacterium. Taxonomy (GTDB): domain Bacteria; phylum Planctomycetota; class Phycisphaerae; order Phycisphaerales; family SM1A02; genus UBA12567. The sequence continues at coordinate 7,219 of DOVP01000171.1, read as the reverse complement.
ATTCGGCGCCCGGCAAGCACGACGGGCATACCAGCCTTCCCGCAGGCCAACGCCGTTGCAGCGCCAATGCCGGTGCCGCCCCCCGTGATGACGATCGGCCGCCCCTCGAGTTGTACGCGCCTCGGCATCGTCAGGTCTGCAGCACACCGGTGCGGTACTCACCCTCGATCGGGAAGGTCGAGGCGATCTGCAGGGCTGCGGCGAGTTCTTCGCGGGTGCGGTGCGGCTCGATGATGCGGTCCACCCACTCGCGAGCGGCCCCGTAGCGGATGTCCTGCTGCTCGTTGTAGGACGCGGTGATTGCTTCCAGAAGTTGCTTTCGCTCTTCTTCATCGACTTCTTCGCCAGCACGTTTGCGGGCGGCCAGATCGATCTGAAGCAGGGTGCCAGCCGCGCTCTTGGCACTCATGACGGCGCACCGGCTGCTCGGCCACGCGAGCGTCAGGAAGGGATCAAAGGCCCGACCGCACATCGCATAGTTGCCAGCGCCGTAGGAGCCGCCCGTGATGAGACTGATCTTCGGCACAATGCTGTTGCTCATGGCGTTCACCATCTTGGCGCCGCTTCGGATGATGCCAGCCTGCTCACTGTCTCGGCCGACCATGAAGCCAGTCGTGTCGTGCATGAAGATGATTGGAATGTGCTTTTGATTGCAGTCCATGATGAATCGCGCCGCTTTATCGGCGCTCTCGACGTAGACCACCGCCGGCATGTTCATCGCGCGAGCGGGCCCGTCTTTCCCACCAGGCATGACGCGATCGGTGAGTTTTCGCTGATTCGCCACGATTCCGCACGGCCACCCATTGACGCGGGCATACCCACAGACGATGGAGGCGCCGAACTCGGAACGGTATTCGTTCCATGAATGCTCATCCACGATGCTCTGGAGCAACTCCACCACGTCATATTGCTGCCGCGGATCGGCTGAGAATACGTCGTACACGGCATCAGGTTCGGCCGCTGGCGGCGCCGCCTCGATGGGCGCATCCTGCATCGGCGGCGTCTTCATGTCAGCGAGCATGAGGTCACGCAGCCGCTTCAGGCAGGATTCGTCATCGGGTTCGCGGTAATCGACCGTACCCGAGATCGCGGCGTGCATTTCGGCCCCGCCGAGTTCCTCGTTGTCTACATCCTGACCAATGGCCGCCTTGACCAGTGCTGGGCCGGCGAGGTACAGGCCGCTGCCCTCCGTCATCAGGATGACATCCGAGAGCACCGGCAGGTAGCCGCCGCCGGCGACGCAATTGCCCATGATCGCGGCGATCTGCGGGACACCTGCGGCCGAAATAACGGCGTTGTTGCGAAATACGCGTCCGAAGTCATCGGTGTCGGGGAAGACGTCCTCCTGAAGTGGAAGAAAGACACCGGCGGAATCAACCAGATAAATCAGTGGCAGGTGACCGCGAAGAGCGATCATCTGAGCACGGATGATCTTTTTGCAGGTCATCGGGAAGAAAGCGCCCGCTTTCACCGTGGCATCATTGGCGACGATCATGCACAGGCGGCCACCGACTGGGGCGATGGTTGTGACAACACCAGCTCCGGGTGCGCCGCCATACTGCTCGTACATGCCCCACGCGGCGAAGAGGCCGCACTCGAAGTTGTGGCCCCCCGGATCGATTAGGTGTTCGATGCGCTCCCGCGCGGTCAATCGACCATGACGATGCTGCCTGGCGATACCACGCTCACCTCCACCGAGCCGGATGTCGGCGGCGTTGCTCAGATACTCATCGGTCGCGGCGCGGAGTTCGCAGGGTGGGGTTGTCATCGGGGTGTTCAGGATACCGCTTGCTAGTCGGCGCGGCGAACTCGCAACTTAATGACCCGCGTCGGCTCGGCCTCCAGCACCTGAAAGTCGAGTTGTTCTTCGCAGAATGATTCGCCGACCGCCGGGACATGGCCGATTCGGGCGGTAAACCAACCGCCGACGGTGTCGTACTCGTCGTCCTCTGGCAACTCGGAATCTACGATTTCATTGAAGTCATCGATGTGGAAGCGGCCGTCCACTTCCCATACGTCCTCGCCGACCGCGTGCAAGACGGGCTCATCCTCGTCGTCGTCACCCTCATGCTCGTCGTAGATCTCACCGACAATCTCTTCCAGCACATCTTCGATCGTGGCGAGCCCGGCCGTACCACCGTACTCATCAACAACAATGGCCATGTGTACTTCGGCTTGTTGAAAATCAGCGAGCAGATCGGCGACCGGTTTGGTTTCTGGGATGACGATGGGCCGGCGGAGCAGGGGGCGGAGTTGAAACTTCGAGGCATCTTCGCCAAGGAAAGGGATGAGATCCTTGACGTACAGAATGCCCGCGATGTGATCGAGGTCTTCTTCGAAGACTGGTATGCGAGAATGTCCTGCGCTCAGGATGAACGCGCGGATGACATTGAGGTCATTCGTTATTTCGATACCTTCGATGTCGGTGCGGGGCGTCATGACCTCACCAACGTCGGTTGTCGTGAAGTCAAAGACATTTTCGATCAGCGTCTTGGCTCCCTCGGCCAGCTCACCTTCACGCTGCTTGGCTTCGATACTGCGAAGCAGTTCGGCCTCCGCTTCGCCGGACCGGCCGTTCTGCTGGAGAGTCGCTCCACTCAGTCGCTTGACCACCTCGTTGACGAAGGCCGACACCCATATGAGCAGTGGTGAGACGAAGGCGGCAATGCGGATGATCCAGAGGCATCCTTGCAGCAGGCTACCACCGGCCCAGCGCGCGATTGCCGGCGCGATGATGGAACTGCCCAGCCAGAGTATCGGGGCTGCCGAAATGCCCGCCGCGAACATCCGCCCTCCCCAGTCCGAGACAGCCGAGGGGCTCCATCCAGCCAAAGCCGTGACCCAGACCGCGAGAAAGATCACTTGGAGGCAGCAGGCCAGCAGCGCCATCACATCCGCAGCGCCCTCGATGCGGGCGTCCAGATGTACGCGCAGCGAGTTGCGTCCGGTCTTTTCCAGATGTGCAGTCAGTTCGGATCGTGGCCCGTTGCGAAGAGCACGCTCCAAGGCTGTACACCATGATGCGAGGAACAACGCAATCAATGCGAGGAACGTAATCATGGTTTTCGCTCTTCCGACATGTACACCCGCGCGTGTCCGATCACGGCGAGCAGGCGATCTTCTTCGGCGTGCATGGCAGCAGCAGTTGTTTCATCGTGATCGTCGAATCCACAGCAGTGCAGCAGGCCGTGTACGACGTACAACAGCAACTCATCATCAGCCGAATGGCAGTGGGCTTGGGCAGCGCGGTCAGCCTCATCCAGGCAGATTGCGATATCCACATCGATCGGCCCCTCTGTGGATGCTTCGAAGGTGATGACATCGGTGGATGTGTCAAGACCGTGCCACCGCGTGTGCAGGTCGATCATGGCCGCGTCATTGATGACGCTGATATCGACTCGCGCCATGCCGCGTGGCAGCAGCGGCAGGATTTTCTCGACGTGCTCGGTCAGCGCAGCAATGCGGCGCTTGCCGAGAAGGCTCGAGCAAATGGTCAGGCCGGTGGGTTCTGGTGCGGGGCGAGGCGTCCGTTCAGGGGGGACGTCGCCCTCGGCCGACGAGCCAGGCTCGTCTTGGTCGTCGCATCCTCGTATGGGCTGCGAACTACAGGGGGTATTCATCGGTGTGTTCCGTGCGGCGGGCTGGAAGGGGCCTCGCTGCGTCTCCTCGATATGTTCTAGACGATCGCTCAGCCTACCTTGCCGGGCGGGTGTGGGCCACCTCAAAGGTCAGGATGGGGCTCCTGCCACGGCGGTGGCCGCTGTAGAGCGGATCCGGGCCTCGAAATCTGGTCGAAATTTTTCGACGATGGTTCGGGTGGACCAACTGGTCCCATCGGCGAGTCCACAGATCGTGGTGCCGGGCATGGAGCCCATCGAACCCGCCACTTCGGTCAGCAGATCGAGATCTCCTGGCCGCGCCTCGCCGCGTTCAATCTTGAGGAGCAGTTTGTAGACCCACTGCGAGCCCTCGCGGCAGGGTGTGCATTGACCACAGGACTCGTTCTTGAAGAAGCGGGCGATGTTGCGGGCCACCATCACCATGTCTGTGCCTTCGTCGAACATGATCGGACAGGCCGTACCGAGGCCCATGATGCCGTACTTGTGGCCGATGTCGAAGTCGAGTTCGGCGCCGAACTCACTGCCGTCGAGTACACCCATGCTTACGCCGCCGGGGATGCAGGCTTTGTAGGCACGTCCACCCTTCATGCCTTGGCAGTAGTCATCGCTTTCGATGATGTTCTGAATCGACGTGCCGAGGCCGACCTCGTACACGCCGGTTCGGTTGACATGCCCGGAGACGCCGACCAGTTTGGTGCCGTATGAGGCGGGCTGTCCGATGGTCGACTCGACGCCGAGGCTGGTATACCAGTCTGCGCCGCGTTGGATGATGTCTGGCACAGCCGCGAGCGTTTCGACGTTGTTGACGATCGTGGGGCGGCCAAAGAGCCCCTTGATTGCCGGGAAAGGCGGCTTGATGCGCGGCCAGCCACGTTTGCCTTCGATGGCCTCGAGCAAGGCGGTTTCTTCGCCGCAGATGTAGGCACCGGCACTTCGGTGCAGGTGACAGTCGACCGAGAAGTTCACCTCGCCTTTGAGCAGACCCTGCGGCCCGAAGATGCCCAGTTCATAGGCCTCTTCAATGGCCTTCCGCATGGTGACGGCTTGCTGGCGATACTCACCGCGGAGAAAGAAGTAGGCCGTGTCCAGTCGGCATGCCCAGCATGCGATCGCAACACCTTCGAGAATCATGTGTGGGTCAAAGTCAACGAGCAGTCGGTCTTTGAAGGTGCCCGGCTCGGCTTCGTCGCAGTTGACGGCCAGATATCGCCTTCCGCCGTCGGGCTCGGGCAGGAAGCCCCACTTGACACCTGCGGGAAAGCCAGCCCCGCCGCGGCCGCGCAACTGTGCTTCCTTGACGGCCTGGATGACATCGCTCGGGTCCATCGAAATGGCCTGCCGCAGCGCCTCGTATCCGCCGGTCTTGATGTACTGCTCGCCCGTGATCCGCACCCGCTCAGCAGGGTTGCCCCACGGCCAGGTCGGGATGCGTTTGGTCAGCACCGGTTCAGTCAGAAACATCGTCATCTTTCCTCGTGGTGGGCAATTCGATCTCGTCGATGGTGGTGCGGCGAAGCGTGACACCGTCTTCGGTCCGCTCTTCGACAGTGCGGGAAACTTCCTGCCGCGTGTCTTCTTCGGCGGGCGTGCGGACGCCCTTGATGATGTGTCCGGCAAATTCGCCGAGACATCGCATCAGTGGTTTGCGTTTGGCGGCCATCACGTTGAGAGCCGATCGATGACTTGATCGATGGCCGAGATGGTCAGGTCGTCATAGCGATCATCGTTGACCAGAGCGGTTGGGGCCGTGTCGCACGAGCCGATGCACTCGAGCGCCATCAGTGTGAACTTCCCATCTTCAGTTGTCTCATGCGGCTCGATACCGAGACGATTACGGATATGGTCAAGAATGGCTTGATGGCCACAGGCTTCGCACGCGATCGATTGGCAGATGGCGATGATGTGCTTGCCAACCGGGTGCGTGTGGTATTCCTCATAAAAGGTGGCTGTGTCAAGCACCTGTGAAGGCTCAAGTTCAAGGAAGGCTGCGATTTCCTCCATCGCCTGTCCGGGAATCCAGCCGTAGCGACGCTGCACATCGTGCAGAATCGGCATGAGCGCGCCGTGGAGCGTTTCGTACTTGGGAAGAATGTCATTGCGGTACTCGGCAAGCATCTCTTCGCCCAGGTACGGCTCGCTGCGACGCGGGATTTCCATGGTTGCAGATGGTTTGACGGTCCAGGCCATCGTTGTCCTCCTAGCGGTCCAACTCGGCCGCGATGACATTGATCGAACCCAAGATGGCGACGAAGTCGGCCAGTTGGTGTCCCTCAAGCATACGCGCAAACGTCTGGTAGTTGATGAACGAGGGTGCTCGAACGCTGACTCGCCATGGTGTTCGGCCGCCACCTGACACGATGAAGAAGCCGTATTCGCCATTTGGCGCTTCCATCGCGGCGTATACCTCGCCGATCGGAGCCTCGAGACCTCGGTTTGACATGATGAGTTCAAACTGCTGGATGGTTCCCTCGATCGAGCCGTACACATCGGACTTGCGAGGAAGAACCGCCTTGCCTTCCGGGTCGACGTTGATGGGGCCAGCGGGGATGTGGTCGATCAGTTGCTTGATGATGCGAGATGACTGCTTCATTTCCTCAAGTCGCACCAGATAGCGGCACAGGCAGTCGCCATCTTGGGCGATCGGAACATCGAACTCAACAGCGTCGGCACCATCGCCGTCCCAGTTGTCCGCGTAGCAGAGGTTGGGGTCGTCCTTGCGGAGGTCGCGGGCCACGCCCGATGCGCGAGCGAGTGGACCGGTGAGCGACCAATTTGTGGCCTCTTCGGCTGTCAATATGCCTACGCCTTTGACGCGATCGATGAAGATTCGGTTGCGGTTCAGCAGCGTCTCGATATCGGTGATGGCCTTGGGCAGGCGAACATCGAGGAAGTGGTGGATCATCTTCTTGAAGATGTCCTCATCCGGGATGTCTCGAACGACCCCCCCGACGCGGGTGTAGTCCGGGTGGAACCGCTGTCCGGTCAGAAAGTCGATGATGTCGTAGATGAACTCGCGTTCGTTGAAGCCGTAGAGGAAGCCGGTGAAGGCACCGAGGTCGAGCGCAGCGGCGCCGACGCAGAGGAGGTGTCCCTGAATGCGGCCGAGTTCCATCAGAATGGTGCGAAGCACCTTGCACCGGGGTGTCAGTTCGATATCGAAGAGTTTCTCAACGGCGTTGTGCCAGATGATGTCATTACAGATCGGACCGACATAGTCCGTGCGACTGGCAACGCAGACGAACTGATTCCAACTCTGGTGCTCGCCGAGTTTCTCGAAGCCGCTGTGCAGATACCCGATATGCGGTGTCACCCGCACCACCCGCTCGCCATCGAGTTCGAGCACCACTCGCAGAGTCGTATGCGTTGCAGGGTGCTGCGGTCCGAAGTTCAATACCCATCGATCACCGGCTTCGGGGCGGTTCTTGAGGTAGTCCACATCATCGACGTCGACGTCCCAAGGGGCTGCGGGTGTAAGCGTGTAGGGCATGGAACCGGGCAGTATAAAGGTGCGGGGGCCGGAAGTTGGAGTTGCTCACCAGCCCTCTCTGCTGCTCAGCCGCTCGGGAGTCAGGCCCCGGTACCCGACCCCCTCCGCTGCC
>DOVP01000196.1 GCA_003520025.1 Phycisphaerales bacterium | reverse complement strand
CAACCACTCGCCATAACTGCCGGTGAACTCATTGACCAGGATGACTGCGGGGCCGCTCGTGATGGATGAACTGTCTGGAATCGTGCGAGCATGGGTGACTGTGATCAACCCAAACAACTCCTTGGTTTGATTGGCAGCGACCATTTTCACACCGCCGGACAACAATCGCTCCATGACCATCGTGAACCCTGACGATAATCCTCCGGGTTGAAACCGAAGATCGATCAGAGTGCAGGTCGTTCCTTGGAGTATGTCCGCTGCGGCATCAAGATCCGCCTGAAGCAATTCAGTCCCTTCATCACTCCTGGGAAGGGTCTTACTCGGAAGCCATACAAAAATGCCGACACCATCGAGCGCCCATGCCGAGAAATAGGTGCCGTGGTACACGGCCACCGTCGAGGCGAAGGCCGCCCAATCATCAACGAACTGCCGATTGATCTCCTTGGCCTTGGCAAACAATTGTGTGCCTGAAAATGTGATCTCAAGATGGTCGCGGGCCTCTACATCTACATCGAGGCCCCTTCGACGATGCAATGTCAATTGTGATTCATCAGCGGGTGACCGCAATCGCACCACCAACTCGGATCCCTCGGGACCGATGTTGAGCACACTGCGAAGCGTTGAATCGTTCATAAAACGGGAACCATTGAACGCCTCGATGGTCCATCCATTCAGGTTCTTGTCTTCCGATGAACTCTTCAACCCAAAAGATTGAAGGAGATCATGGCTCCGATTCCACAGGACAGGACGACCATGCACCTGCAACACACACAAGTCGGTCGCGCCGAGCGGACCGTCATGTGTCTCCCAGAGTTCATAATTCGGCCGAAGCACCAAATGAGGATCGCCCATCGCGTAACACATGCGAGCGAGCGTGTGGTAGTACTCGGTGACGGACTGAGCGTTGACGACAGCGTCTCGCCACTTCGATCGGAACTCGGCGGTATCGATGCCGGCCTCATGTGCATCCGGATAGTGCTCCACCATGGCACCGTGGTAGGTGTCGAAAGTCCTCTCTCGAAGGGATGCGTCGTAGACAATCGGGCCGGATGATCCGCAGCCTGTGAGGATCGAGACGAGGGTGAGCGTCGCGATCGCCCTAGGACAGGACACCATCGGCGCACGTTGATCGCGATACGAGCACATCTCGACAAGGCTACGTGCTATCGCCCATGCCCGCCAGTGATGTGTCCCGAGTGGGCTGATGGAAGATCTGCCGCCCGATGATGATCCTGTCGCCGCGTAGAATGCCCACCGAATGTCAGCGCCCACACCAGCCGAAGCGGTCATCCTCGTGTCCTGCCCCGATCAGTCAGGCATCGTGGCGCGGGTTGCGAATTGTCTGCACGAAACCGGTGGCAACATCCTCGATGCGGCCCAGCACACCGACTTCCAGAGCGATACTTTCCTGCAGCGGCTGCATGTGTCGTGGCCCGCGTCGGAGCCGGATGCCAACGACATCGATTCGGCGCTCAGCGTACTCGGCGAGCAACTCCACTTGGACTGGAGAACGCGATGGGTATCACAGCCCAAACGCGTCGCAATCTTCGTCTCGCGCGAGGATCACTGTCTGCACGATCTATTGCTGCTCCGCCGGGACGGACAACTTCACTGCGAACTCGCGCTGATCGTGTCCAATCATCCTGATCTCGGGGAGATCGCAAACCGGTTTGGAATCCCCTTTCATCACGTCCCGGTCCCCTGCTCGGGAGATGTGGATGCCGAGGCCACTCAACTGGCGCTCCTGCAATCCAATGACATCGACCTCGTGGTGCTCGCGCGGTACATGCGAGTGCTCAGCCTCGACTTCATCAATGCCTACGCGTCACGCATCATCAACATCCACCACTCGTTCCTTCCGGCATTCGCCGGGGCGGCACCCTACCGACAGGCGCACGAGAAGGGCGTCAAGTTGATTGGCGCCACCGCCCACTTCGCAACAGCCACGCTGGACGACGGTCCCATCATCGAGCAGGGCGTCACCCGCGTCTCGCACCGCGATTCGGTGCAGGACATGGTCCGCAAGGGCCGCGACATCGAACGCACCGTGCTCGCCCGCGCCGTACGCTGGTATCTCGAAGACCGCATCATCGAGCACAACGGCCGCGCGATCGTCTTTGAGTGACATTGCCGAAGTACCATCCCCCACATGACCACCGTGATCCTGCTCACAGTGGCCATTTTCGCAATGGCCATCCTGTATTCCTCCGTGGGCCACGCCGGCGCGTCGGGCTATCTCGCAGCGATGGCGATCGTGACGGCGATGCCGCAGGAGGAGATGAAGGCGGTGGCGCTCACGCTGAACATCTTCGTCGGCACGATCGGCAGTTACCAGTTCATCAAGGCAGGACACTTCGACTGGCGCACCTTCTGGCCTTTCGCGGTATGCGCTGTGCCGCTGGCCTTTGTTGGCGGCCTGTGGAAACTCCCACCGATGGTGTTCAAGCCGCTGATCGGTGTCGTCCTTCTTTATGCGGCCATCATGCTGGCACTCAAGGTTCGCGCCGCGCGGCGCAACTCCGCTGCAACTGCGACCCCCGCAACCATGCCACCGCTGCCGATCGCCATGACGGCAGGTGGCGGGCTCGGGCTGCTCGCGGGGCTGACCGGCACGGGCGGCGGGATCTTCCTCGCGCCGCTGCTGCTGCTGACAAACTGGGCCACGCCGCAGCGCACGGCGGCGGTGGCGATCGTGTTCGTACTGGTCAACTCGATCGCCGGTCTCGGCGGCGTGATCAGCGAAGGGCCAAATCTGCCGGAGGCGTTGCCGATCTACATCATTGTCGCGGTGGCTGGCGGCCTGATCGGCTCTGGACTCGGCGC
>DOVP01000072.1 GCA_003520025.1 Phycisphaerales bacterium | reverse complement strand
CGCCGGATTGGATGCGATCTGGCACGAATCAAGTTCGCCATCGGCATCACAATCCAATGCCGGATCGTCACTCGATTGACATGAATCGATCTGACCATTGCTGTCGCAATCCAACCACGAATCGTGATCCAATTGGCAGGCATCGTGCTCGCCGTTACCGTCACAGTCGTAGATATCCGGTTCGAGGAGTACTTCCATCGGATCGAATCGACCATCGCCATTGCAGTCGCCGTCGGAGTCGCCACCTACCGGCACATCCACCAGCGTCACCGCACCGAGACCACCGTGTCGACCGGGTGCCCCAACCACAACCGTCACCGTGGGGAAGCCCCATTGATCGACCAACGAATAGTTCGCTGCGATACTGGTCCCCATCCCGGCTCCTTCCGACGTGACGAGACCGAGTCGGAAGAAATCATCCTCGGACCCTTCATCCAATTCTGCCACGAATACAGCACCCTCAACCTCGCCACTGTCGGGATTGCGCCAACCTGGCACGCCCAAAATAATGCCTCCACCTCCACCATCCTCACCATTCATATCAGGAACATCAAATCCGGCGATGGACGATCCCGCCTGATCCCAAGCACCGCCTCCGTCGACCGTGATCTTCGTGGTGTCGACCAGATCAAAGACGCCGCTGCCGACATACCCGATGGCCCAGGCTGCGCCGGCAAGCGGACCGAGTTCTCCATCCCCGGGCGCGCCGATGCCTGCGCCACCTGGTCCGTCTTGGGAGTCATTCACAACCGCGCAAACCGCCGCGCCGAAGTGTTCGCCCGCATCACCCTCTGGTGAATCAATGCGTTGCGCCTGGGACCAACCACCCGAGTCGCGATGGAAGGAATACACGCTTCCGGATTCACTGTCGCGAAACGGAGCGCCAACAAGCAGCACATCATCATCCATATCGACAGCCATGCCAAAGCGGTCGCCGCCCACAGCATCGGTGCCGGCCGTAAGTTGCTGAGTCTCTTGAAAGACCCCGCCTTGCCGCTTAAAAATCCAGACGGCCCCGGCATGGTCATCGGGCTCGTGAACATCCACCCCCCAAGATCCAACAGCAATGAAATCGCCTGCAATTGTCACATCCCACCCGAAGTAGTCCCCCTCCAGTTGAGTGCTCGGCTCCAACATCACGTCCGAAGTCAACAACTCCTGCGGACTCTCGGGCAGTTCAAAAACCCAAACAGCGCCAGCATTGATGTCAACACGATCATCGCTCCACGCTCCTACTACGACAGTGGTCCCATCAACGGCTACTGCGTTGCCAAAGCGGCTTCCTGCCAGCGGGCTTGCCGGCTGAAGGCGGCACCAGGGCACCCACTGCCATGGCACACTGTCCAGAGTGGCATCGGTCGCGAGCCGCCTGTAGACATCGGCGACACCACCAATGGATCCACCACTTCCATCGAATGGCCGACCGACCACCGCGATATCGCCCGCCACCGCCACAGCGGCGCCATGGGCGAAGCCTGAATTGGAGGCATTGAGGTCCAGCACAGTGACTGGCGGAACGAATTCTTCCACATCATCGGCCACCGCCACACTAGAGCACAGCATCGCCAACAAGCCAACTTCGACCGTGTTTTTCAGCGTCTTCATCGTAGTACAGTGTCCCTTTAGACCCCAAGTATGCGCCGATTCGGGGATGTATTCAACCACCCTTGCCTTTCGAGTGTAAATCAAGCCTTCGGCAGCCGCATGATTGGACCCCGGCGAATCGACCTCCATTTCAGCCCTCCAAACCCCAGTCTCGACCCCGATCCCGCTTCCGATCAGATTGGCGTGATTTGGCCTCCCCCCGCCGCTTCTTGCTCGCATGGCTGGGTTTGGTGGGTCTGCGGACCTTGATCGGCTCGATCGCCTCCTGGAGCAGGGCCGCAAGTCGCTGTCGTACCTCCTCGATATTGGCTGTTTGCCTGCGGTGGCGGCCACAGGTCACACGAATACTGCCATCGGCGGCGATCCGGTGGCTGAGCCGATCGCGGAGCATGTGGCGATCTTCGCTCGAGAATGACTGACATCCCTCGAAATCCAGTATCAGACTCACGCGGGTCCGCACCCGATTGACCCGCTGCCCCCCCGGGCCGCTCGCCGTGGAGGTCTCGATCCGCAGATCGGCAGCGGGAATCGTCACTCGCCGATTGATGGGAAGATCGTCCAATGAAACCCTCACGCCGCCCCCGGGGTGGGATACTGTCCAGCCAATACCTGCCTCATCCATCGACCCGATCCCCCCATGAACTTCGATACACCCTCCACCCTGCGTCTCTCATGCGGTTCGGGCCAACGAGACGTGCTTGCCGCCGAACTCGAGCAGCTCGGCATTCGCGCGCAGCAAGGTGGCCCCACGGGTGTTGAATGCCAAGGCACCCTGCTCGATGCCATGAAACTCAATCTTGTGTCGAGGATTGCCATGCGGGTGCTGTACCGGCTCGAGTCCTTCGCATGCACGAGTCCTGAGCAGCTCCGAGAAGCCGCCTCGCACATTCCATGGGAGGACATCGTCCCGCTCAACGGGTACTTGAGCGTGACCTGCGCAGTCAACCATCCGAGCATCGACAACACGATGTTCGCGAGCCTGACGCTGAAGGACGCCATCGTCGATCGTATTGGCAGCACCTTCGGCCGCCGCCCCGACTCGGGTCCGGATCGGACAGGCGCCGTCATTCACCTGCACTGGCACGGTGAGACGGCACAAATCTGGATCGACACCAGCGGCCAAAAACTCGCCGATCGCGGATATCGCAAGACGCCATACCTTGCTCCGCTCCGCGAGACGCTCGCAGCAGCCATCCTAATGCGGGCTGGCTACACCGGTGAAGGCCCACTGGTCATTCCAATGTGCGGCAGTGGAACGCTGGCCATTGAAGGTGCCTTGATCGCTGCTGGTCGCCCACCCGGACTGCTTCGCAGCGGATTTGGATTTCAACACCTCGTTGCATTCAACAAAGATGTGTGGAACGATATCCGTCGTGAAGTAACGCCTGCGAAACCCCGCCGCGGTGGTAAAGCCTGCCCGCCCATCATCGCAACCGACATCAACCCGGACGCTGTCGCCGCCACCAAACGCAACGCCGAAACCGCCGGGGTCGGGCATCTGATCGAAACACAGGTCTGCGACTTCGCCGATACGCCCATGCCGGATGAACATGGACACATCATCCTGCATCCGGAATACGGCTTGCGCCTCGGTAAGCAGGACGACTTGCAGTCTCTCTATCCCCGAATGGGCGACTTCTTTAAGCAGCGGTGCGGGGGTTGGTCATCTTGGATCTACACAGGCAACTTGGAACTCGCCAAACGCATCGGACTGAAACCCGCCTGTCGCGTGCCGATGCGAAACGCCAAGATCGATGCAAGGCTACTTGGCTACGAAGTGTGGGAAGGCAGCCGAGCGAGTGAAGAGCACAGGAGCACCCCCACATGAAGTTGATCGCTCTGCTGCTGCTTGTCGTGTCTTCGGCACCTGAGGCCACACCAACACCAGACCCGCTCGCTCGCATCGCGATCATCGGCGCCAGCGCATCCGCCGGATGGGGTGTCGTCATAGATGATGTGCCCTCGAACAATCCAACACCCATTCATCACAAACATGTAGATCTCGCCGAGGTACTTCCAATCGTGCTGACCGGTGCGAAACCACACATGAGCCGGCATGTGGGCGTCTTCTTCTTCGCCAATCCGCGAAAGGTCGGCCGCATCGAAATGGATGCCGCGCTCGCTGCCGATCCCACGCTCATCGTTGCGGTGGACTTCCTGTTCTGGTACGCATACGGAGATCGCCCTGACTCGGCGCGGATGAACATGCTCACGCGCGGCTTGCGGGAGCTGGAACGATTCGATGGGCCGATGTTGGTCGGCGACATTCCCGATGTCTCCGACGCGGCCGACGTGAAACCCCTTGCCTTGATTTCAAAGCG
>DOVP01000062.1 GCA_003520025.1 Phycisphaerales bacterium | reverse complement strand
GCCTTCATTGCGCCGCTGGTCTACGGCTCGTGACCCAAGGCAGTTCGAGCCAGGCAACGCGGGTAGCAAGCTCGCTCCTGATCGGTGGGGCCGTATTGATTGGATTGCCATGGTTCGTTGGACAGGTCGCTTCAGATCGCTGGTGGTGGAGCCAGTGGTTGCTGTGGATTCCCACATTCATGCTGTGTGTAGCGGGCCTGCTGCTGTGGGGGGGGCTTCAATTGAGACACTCAAGGTGGCATCCGGCCGGATTGGCCCTCGCTGTGATCGGGCTGCTCCTGTTCGTGTACATGCTCTGGTCGCCGGGTGAACCACCAAAGGTCCCGTCCATTCGCATCCTGCACTGGACTGCTGGCCCGACACTCGGCAGCACCGAGCCTTATGCCCGTTTCATCGTCGATACAAACGCAGACATCACCATCGTCGAAGGCGCACGCCGCGCCGCGACCGACCCCACAATGCGCAAGTGGGGCTCAAACGTTACGCTCGCCATGCGAGGGCAGTTTCTCATTGCCAGCAAACTTCCGATCATCCGCCTGCGAACCGTGGCGTGGGCCCGCGACATCCTCTTGATCACAATGGAGGTGCAGCAGCCCGACAAGCGTCCACTCAGCCTGTTGATCGTGGACTTGCCCTCGAATCCGGACCGAAGCCGCGGGGAGGTCATCAACTCTGCCCACGAACTCCTGAGCCGACTCGATGCGCCGCCGGATCTGGTTCTTGGTGACTTCAATCTGACACAGGGAAGTTGGCAACTCCGCAGATTCCTGCCCGGCTACGAGCCTGCTTGGTCAACCGCCGGCACGGGCTGGGGGGGAACTTGGCCCCGAACCATGCCAATCTACCGACTTGATCATGTACTCACCACGCGAGCCATGACACCGCGTTCGATTACGACGGTAGACCCGGAGTGCGGCGGACATAGGGCTCAGTTGATCGAGGTGAAATCCGATTCTGCTCAGAATCAGGGCGAACCGTCCCAATAGCCAATATTGTTCCAAGGATCGGTGAAGATCTCGCGAATCACACCGTTCTGGCGGGAGATAGACAGCGGTGACGCTGCGGTTTCCACGTGCAGTTTTGGCATCAGTGTTGGATCTGATTTCCACTCGACCGATCCTCCGGCACGAAGAATGTTGATGCCGTCTCGGTGGATCACATCACTCTGTCGCCGCAAACCGTCGGTAACAATGATCTTGCTGGCATCGCGTTCCAGTGACACCAGACGACCACGAGGATCTAGATGACCGCTGTAGTGGTAGTTGCAGTAGACAACATGGTCCGGAGGACCTGATTCCTCTTCACCAGGGCGCGCCCAATCGTTCTCGTACCGCTCAAAAGGATGGTCGCCCCAGTGTGCGGGAGAATAGAAGGTCGTTGGTTCCGGAATCAATCCACTTGCGAACAAATGCCCCAGGCCGTCCCAGCCGTGTAGGAGTGGAGCGGCCGCCAGATGACCCGGGGGCGTCTGGCCTTTCGGCTTGATCGCGGCAGCGTTCGCCCCGACACCCGAGGCACGCTCCTCTTCATCCAACGGCGCGTACACCCGCATCAACTCGCTGAGATCCGGAGATGAGTCGAACAACAGTCGACTCGGCGGCAACTTGCCATCGTGCGAACCTGCCCAGAGGGTAAACCCCTGGCCGAGTGACCGTTGGTTGCTGGCGCTCAACATGCGATAGGTCGTCTCGCGAACCCGGGCCAACCCGGGCATAAGCAAACCGAGCAGAATGGAAATGACTGCAACCACAACCATCAACTCGACGAGACTGAATGCTCGCCGTGGAGGCGAGACTGATCTGGTGGGCTGCTGAGCCATCACCATCCTTTCCACGCCGAACCGCTCCAATCCACCGGATCAGAGCAGACGGAACCACTCACACCATACCCGGTCACCAAGACAAACTGAAAAGGAGATTCTGAGGTCCTGAGGAAAAATTATCAAAAAATCGCACTACATTGGCTTGGAAAGTGGTGATTGAAGCCCCGGGCATGGGGTGGTATCGTGGGGCTTTGGTATTTGTGAGCCCTAGGAGACCCCGCCATCCACGAAGATTTCGTACTCATGCAGCGAATCGCTCGGGGAGATGAAACTGCCGTTTCAGAACTGTATGACCGGTTTGGAGGGCTTGTCTTCCGCGGTGCCCGGCAGTTGCTCCCGTCCGATGCTGAGGCTGAGGATGCCGTACAGGAGGTTTTTCTTCGCTTATGGCGGACGGCCGACCGCTTTGACCCGAACCGGGCCAAACTGGTGACCTGGGTCATGCTCCTCACCCGCCGGCACGTCATCGATCGCATTCGCCGAGCAGCCGTGCGTCCGAAAACAACCGAGATGACAGTCCTGAACGAGGGATTCCGCGGAGCCAACGACTCGCGGGCAGCCTCCGCCGAGCGGAATGTCCAACTCCAAAAATGCCTCGCGACCCTTCCAGAGATGCAGCGAGCCGTCATAGAGCGAGCGTATTTGCAGGGTTTTACACTGCGAGAAGTGTCAATACAACTCGATATACCCCTTGGCACCGTCAAATCAGCCCTCAGCCGTGGTCTGGCGCGGCTGCGATCTAACGCGTCTGAAGATCTTCCCGATTGGGCTGCATCCTAATGCGTATTCCGAGCGAACAGTGAGGCAAGACCACAAAACACCATGACAAACACTCATATCTATATGCCACCACACGAGTTGGCCGAGTTGGCTCTTCTGGATGCCTACGGGCTTCTTGAGGCCGCGGATCAAATCAGATTCGAGCAGGCCTTTCTTGCCGTGTCTCCGGACGTTCAGGCCGAAATTCGCCGCATTCAGATGGAAATCGTGACCGACGAATCGCTCCTCCCTGTCTGCGAGCCGCCAGCCGAACTGAAAATACGTGTGCTGGATCGGATCCACGCCGCGATGTCGATGAGTACAGCAGGAATGTTCGGCATGGATGAGATGCCCTTCCAGCGTAGTACTGTCGCACAAATTGGCCCCGGCGGCCGCGTACTGAGCTCGGTCTGGACTTGGCGAATGGCAGCATTGGTGCTCTTGGGTGTCTGCCTGACGCTGATCGTCACGGTCAATACTGGCACCCGCCACTTCGATCGAATGTTCGAGGAAGCGATGCGCCTGCACACCGAGCAGGAAGTTGAAATGACGCTCGGCGATGACTTCCAGCCTTATCTGGAACTCATGCGGCGATCCACCTCGCAGCAGTACCTCGCCGTCGAAGGTGGCCGGGGCATGGTTCGGGTGTCCATCGACGAGACGAATGGTGACATCTTCCTGCTCGCCATGGATCTCCAGAGCGATGATGGACCCTATTCGTTCTCGATCACGACAGCGGACGGCAATACTGTCGCCACCGCCAAAATCCGAACGGATCAGTATCTCGACGGTGTCTCGTTGAAGGTCGATCCGGCATTGATTGCCGGTGCTGCCTTCGAATTGCGAGACGGCAACGGTCGCATCATCGCGACTACCAAGACCGCCTGACACAACACAGTCTCTTCACCCACCTCGATCAAGCCATGCCTGTTCGTGCGCCGCAAGATCCTTTGACACCGCCTCCTGCTCGGCAACCACAGCGGCGAGCGCCTCAGCGTCTGACCACACGGCCTCGTTTCCCATCGATGTCTGCA
Source organism: Phycisphaerales bacterium (assembly GCA_003520025.1). Lineage (GTDB taxonomy): Bacteria > Planctomycetota > Phycisphaerae > Phycisphaerales > SM1A02 > UBA12567. The sequence goes on along the minus strand of DOVP01000062.1, from coordinate 3,250 downwards.
ACTCGCCGAGCCTGGTTTCGAACTGCCCGATACGATCTTCCAACTGCGTCATCGAGAGCCTATCCAGCGGCGATGATTTCTTCTTGATCGGCGCAAGACGCTCCGCTCGCACCTCGCCTCCAACGAGAGGCTTTGATGCGGCCTCGGCAGCAAACCAGGTCGACACGGTTCCCTCATGCACGATCGCCCGCCCGAGGCCGTCGAGCACGATCAGCCGATCACAAATTGCTTCCAGCATCGCCCGATCGTGGCTGACCAGCACGACCGTGCCGAGGTAGGGCCCCCCTCGACTCAGGACCGCCTCCAGCCGCTCGGCCGTCGCGACATCCACATGATTGCTCGGCTCGTCCAACACCAACACGTTGTGCCCGCCCCCGAGCAGACCAGCCAGAATGGCCCGCGCCCGCTCACCCCCGGAGAGCGTTCCGAGCAGCCGATCCTGATCCTCGCCGCTGAACATGAAGGCGCCCGCGAGGTCCCGCGCCACCTGCTCACCTACGGGTTTCCCCATCGCCTCGGCAAGCGCCCGCTGCACCCATTCCCATACCGACAACTCAGGGTCGAGATGATCATGCATCTGCCGGAACCAGCCGATGTTCAGGCCAGTGCCGGGATCGAGCCTGCCGGCCGACACCGCAAGTTCACCAAGCAGGCACCGGACCAACGTCGTCTTGCCAGCCCCGTTTGGGCCGATGATGCCAATCCGATCGCCACGACGAATGTCAAGATCGAGTCCTGCGATGAGCAACCGGTCGCCCATCGTCACACCGATACGCTCGGCGGTCATCACACGCTCTCCACAGCGGCTGATCGGTGGCAAGTGCATCGCCGCAACGATCTCCGACTCGGGACGCTCGATCTCGGACGCCTCGACAAACCGCTTTAACTTGGATTCACGCCCTCTCGCCTGCTTTGCTCGCTGCCCCGCCTTGTACTTGCGAATGAAGGACTGCTCGCGGCGAATGTGGTCCTGCTGTTTGTCCCAAGCTCGAGCCTCGGTCAGTCGCCGCTCAGCGCGAACCGATACATACTGCGTGTAATTCCCCGGGAAGGACTCCAACCGCCCGCGGTGAACTTCGACAATCTGGGTGCAGATCGAATCGAGCAGCCATCGATCGTGACTGACGAGTACCACGGTTCCACCGAAGGAGTCCCGCAGAAACTGTTCAAGCCACCGCCGGCCTTCAATGTCGAGGTGGTTGGTGGGCTCATCGAGCAACAGCAGGTCGGGGGCCTCCAACAACAACTTCGCCAAAGCCAGTCGCGATTGTTCGCCACCCGAGAGGCGGGCTGCGGGCAGGTCAAGGAGTGAATCGAGAAGCCCCACGCCGTGCAGCGTCGCTTCGACACGATGATCGACAGACCAGCCTCCCTCGGCTTCAAACATGGCCTGCAACTCCGACTGGCGGCGGAGCAGCCGGTCCAGATTCTCTCCATCGGCCACCGCCATGGCCTCGAATATGCCGTCAAGTTCCATTTGAATACCATCAAGCCTCACAAAGGCGTTTTGGGCCACCTCACGAGCCGTCACGCCGCTCGGGAACTTCGGATGCTGATCGAGCAGACCCACCCGAAGCCCACGCTGAATCACGATCGAGCCCGCGTCGGGCTGCATGGTGCCTGCAAAGAGCCGCAGAAGCGTCGTCTTGCCGGTCCCATTCCGACCAAGCAGCCCAATACGGCTGCCCTCTTGAATGGCCAAGTCGACACCATCCAGAATGATCCGGTTGCCGAATTGCACCGTCGCGCTGGATACTGATGCCAGACTCATGGTTCCACCTGCGATGAAGAGAGGTCACAATGGGAGCGAGAAGCGTACCCATTCACTGGCGGGAAAGGTGATGCGACATGCACGACGCGCTCTGGGCCCCCTGGCGACTGCAGTACCTGCAGGAATTGGAGCAGGATGCGAGGATGGAGGGCGGTAGCCTGCAGGACTTCCTCTGGCACTGTTGGCAGTCGCCATCGAAGGATCTGAACAACCATGTCCTCCACCGCGACGAGCATGGGCTGATCATGCTCAACCGACACCCCTATGCCAGCGGCCACCTGCTGGTGGCGCTCGGCGAAGCCCGGCCGCGGCTGCTTGAGTACTCACCCGCGCAACGGGTGGCATTCTGGAATCTCGTCGAGCACGCGTGGGAACTCATGCAGCAGAAGTTGGACCCGCAGGGCATCAACATGGGCATCAATGAAGGTGCCGCAAGCGGGGCTGGCCTCCCCGGCCACCTGCACGCCCACCTTGTGCCGCGATGGCAGGGTGATGTCAATTTCATGGGGAGCGTCGCTGGAGTACGGGTTATTCCCGCCAGCCTCGAAGACATGGTGGATCTGTACCGAGGCTGACCCCTCAAACAGACGCTGGCCGGCAGGCGACCACGCTCGCACTGGGACTTGCTCGAACCCAAATACCAGGTGGGTTCGATGACCATCGTTCCCGGCCGTCCCCTCGGTGGAGGCTTGGCCTTCGACACGGTTCAGTCGATCCCTGGGGATTCGACAGGAACGAGCAAGTGTGCCCGCGAGCACGTGCATTCAAGGGGTCTCGCCTCGATGCATCCCGAGTCTAGCAAGCAATCGGCCAAAGCACGACTGATTTCTCGACTGCCCACCCGTTTCCGCCTTCGGCAGGCACAGCTGCAATTGGGACCCCCCAACTCCAGCGGAGTCACGATATACTGCTCAATTCGATACTCAGGGCCGTCGGAGCGGATGGGTTGATACGGGTGCATGTCGCATCTGGGCCACTTCCAACGACGACTGTTTCAGCATGCGGACGCGGCCCGCACCCCTCGCCCTGACGCCGCCCCATATTCGCCATGGTTGATTTTAATCTCATTGCCGATCTCGGTGTGGATGACGCCGAGATTGATGCGCTTCTTCTTACTCCCGCCGGGGAACAGGTCACCGACGAAATCCTTGAATCAATGCTCGCCGGAGAGATCCAACAGGTTTCGCGTGGTCGGATCCTCAAGGGCACTGTTGCCGGCCGCGCCGGTGACGAAGCAGTGATCGACGTGGGCCTCAAGTCCGAGGGGCTCGTTCACAAGAGTGAATTCGATGACTGGGAAGGTCTGCAACCCGGGGATGTCATCGAGGTGCTGCTTGAGGAGTTCGATGACGGCACGGGCGTCATCAAACTATCCAAACGCAAGGCCGACCGCATCCGCGGATGGGAGCGTGTGCTTGAGACCAAGAACGAAGGTGATCTGGTTGAAGGCAAGGGCATGCGAAAGATCAAGGGCGGCCT
>DOVP01000121.1 GCA_003520025.1 Phycisphaerales bacterium | reverse complement strand
GCGGCAGTTGGATGCATGGTTCGACTCCGGGGAAAATGAAGCCATTGCCTCTCAGATCGAATTATTGCTCTCGGTACTGATTGATGTCCGTGCTGCAGAAGTCACTCTGCACGAGACGTATCCGTCCGATCTCGAAGTCGCCACGGTGACCCTGCTCGACGCTGTGGGCGGGCCACTTGACACTGTCCGAGTCCTCCGCGAACTGCGTCCCCCGGCCGGCCAAGGCAGATGGGCTCTCGAAAACGGCGACCGTGTGCTGCGGGTCATGCCCGATGACACCGAGATTCCGCTTCAGCCATCAGACTTCGGTCTTCCCACCAAATAGCGTGCAATCACATCATCGCCGCGGCGGTGGTGGGTGAGGAGGGTGAGCATGTGAGTCTCGGCGATGGTTGCAGGGACGCTGCCGCGAAGCGGGGGGCTGGCCTGATCATCGGCCATCAGCATCGGGGCGATGAAGACGGCGAGTTCGTTGATGAGGTGCGCATCGAGGAGTGATGAGAGGAGGCCAGGGCCAGCTTCGACGAGCATCGTGGCGATGTGATGTTCGCTGCTGAGATGTCCGAGATGCGCGGCAAGATCGAGGCGATCCTCGGTCTCGCTGCCAATGTGGACGTATACGTTTCGCTCTCGCAATGCTTCGATACGTGGCATTGGTGCCATAGGCAGGCAGAGGGCGATGACCGGGGACACATTTGCGGTGCGAACGAGTGCCGAGTCGATCGGGAGTTCGGCGCGTGGGTCAACGATGACGCGGGTGGCGGTTCGGCGGACGGTGACATCTCGCGCAGTGAGCATCGGATCATCGGCCTTCACCGTGCCAATGCCGGTCAGGATGGCGTCGACGCGGCCACGCTGCCGGTGGACGAGTCTTCGGCTTCGCTCACCGGAGATCCATTGGCTATGGCCGCTTCGGGTGGCGATGCGGCCGTCGAGGGTCTGGGCCCACTTCGCGGTGACCCATGGCAGTCCGGTTCCGAGCCGCCACGCAAAGGGAGCGAGCAGTGAGGCACATGACGAAGTGGGAACCTGCCGCGTTTCGATGCCCGCTGCTGCCAGCACACCGGCGCCACCGGAGGCCTCTGGATGGAGATCGGCTTCACCATAGACAACGGTCGTGATGCCAGCGGCGATGACCGCTTCGGTGCAGGGTGGCGTGCGGCCGTGGTGGCTGCACGGTTCGAGTGTGACATACATCGTTCCACCTGCTGCGGCTTGGCCTGCTGCCTGAAGTGCGATGATCTCGGCGTGTGGCCCGCCAACGCGCCGGTGATGTCCGCTCCCAACAACAACACCGGCTGCATCGAGCACGATGCAGCCAACGAGGGGATTGGGTTCGGCGCCGCCGTGTCCACGTACGGCGAGTTTGGCTGCGCGGTCGAGCCAGAACTGATCAGCCGAGACGTCCACAGGAACTGCGATACTCACGTGTGAGCGAGCACTTCTTCACTGAGGCTCGGCGGCATGACGCGGTATTCGGCTGGCTCCATCGAGGAACTGGCGCGGCCTTGGGTCATGCCTCGCAGCACGGTCGTGTATCCGAACATCTCAGAGAGCGGTACTTCCGCCGTGATGATGCGGGCGTTGTTGCGGAGTTCCGAGTCGACGATCTGTCCGCGGCGGCTGGAGATATCGCCCGAGACGCTGCCGAAGTACTCCTCGGGCGTCGTGATCGTGACCCGCATGATCGGCTCAAGCAGGGCAAGGCCGGCCTTGCTGCATGCCTGACGGAAAGCGAGCGCGCCTGCCTGCTCAAAGGCGATTTGACTGGAGTCCACTTCGTGTGACGATCCGTCAATGAGTTCGACGAGGATGTTGACCATGGGGTATCCACCGAGGATGCCGGAGATGGCAGCATTACGGACACCGATTTCGACCGATGGGATGTATTCGCGGGGGATGTTGCCCTGCGTCACCTTGTCGAGGAAGCCGATGTTGTTCTTGAACTTGACATCCGGCATCTCTTCGACTTCGGCAGCGGTGCAGGGGCGGACGTTGATGATGGCGTCGCCGTACTGACCGCGTCCGCCCGTCTGCTTGATGAACTTGCCGCGGACCTTCTCGGCGGTACCGTTGATGGTCTCACGATACGAAACGCGGGGCGTGCCAACGTTGACGCCGATATTCATGTCGCGCACGAGTTTGTTCTTGACGATCTCCAGATGCAGTTCGCCCATGCCCGAGATGATGGTCTCGCCGGTTTCCTCGTTGTACTGCGCATGGAAGGAGGGATCTTCACGGTGCAGTGTGCCGAGGGCTTCGCCGAGTTTCTTCTTGTCATCGGTGGTTCGCGGCTCGATGGACATCGAGATCACTGGCTCCGGGAAATCCATCCGCTCGAGGATGATCGGATTGTTGGTATCGCACAGGGTGTCGCCCGTGACCGAATTCTTGAGTCCGATCAGGGCCACGATGTGTCCTGCATGGGCGACTTCGATGGCTTGGCGATCCTTGGCATGCATTTCGTAGATGCGGGAGATGTTCTCCTTGCGGCCGTTGCCCGGATTGAGCACCCGCGTACCTTTGGGGAGCGTGCCTGAGTAGATGCGGGCGTAGGTCAGATCGCCATGTGAGTCGGCGACCACCTTGAAGACAAGGGCCGAGAAGGGCGCATCGTTCGAACTTGGTCGGGCCAGTGCCTTGCTGTCATCGCGAGGGTCAATGCCCTCGACATCAGGGACCTCAGTCGGGTTTGGCAGGTAGTCGATGGCGGCGTTGAGCAGCCGTTGGATGCCGATATTCCGCAGCGCCGCGCCACAGAGAACCGGGACGCACGCGTGGGCGAGCGTTCCCTTGCGAATCGCTGCTTGAATCTCATCCGAGGTGATTGAAGATTCATCCTCGATGTATTTCTCGGTCAGCGTGTCGTCGAGTTCCGCAGCCCGGTCGACGAGGTCATGCCGCCAGAGTTCAGACATCTCCACCATGTGCTCTGGGATGTCCCGCTGTTCGACGACCGCGCCGAGTTCGCCGCTGTCGAAGTAGTAGGCCTTCATTTCAAGCAAATCAACGAGGCCTTCGAGTTCGTCGCCGGCGCCGATTGGAATCTGCATGGCAAGCGGGTTGGCGCCGAGGCGTTCCTTGATGGTGTTGAAGGA
>DOVP01000245.1 GCA_003520025.1 Phycisphaerales bacterium | reverse complement strand
CTTCCTCCGGACCCTCGCAGCGCCGTCTTCGTCAGCCTTCGAGCACCGACCGATCCGACCTGGCGATGGGAGCCGCCCCGCAACGACATGCGGAAGATTAATTGGGTCATTCCCGCCGCCGAGGGCGGTGAGCCGGCCGAATTGGTCGTGACGCACTTCCCCGAGGCAATCGGCAATACCAAACAGAACAACATCGAGCGGTGGGCCAACCAATTCCGCGGCGATGATCTGCCCCCCCAACCCGAGATCACGACGATGGTCGTCTCGGACATGCCGGTCACGCTGGTCGAACTCCAGGGGCAGTACCGAGGCATGGGCGGCGGCTGGCACAAGGACGACTACACAATGCTCGTAGCCATGATCGAATCATCGCACGGATCGGTCTTCATCAAGTTGCTCGGTCCGACCGACACCGTCTCCATCACCCGCAGCGCATTCATGGACATGATCAACGGACTCAAGTCGACCGACTAGGGCTGCAAAATGGTCAGGCATCTCTGCGCTGCGGCTGAAGCAAGAATGCCTCGACCAGCGCCGGGCCCTCCGGGCTCATAAAACTCTCAGGGTGGAACTGCACGCCGGTCAAGGAAGCACTTGCCCCGCCCGGCCAGCCCCCTTTCCAGCGGATCGCCATCACATCGCCCCGGTCAGTCTGCGCCGACACCTCGAAGTCATCGGTGACCGAATCTGGGGTGACGATCAGGGAGTGGTACCGCATGGCAGTGAGCGGACTCTTCTGCCCATCGAAGATCCCACGCCCGTCGTGTTTGATGAGTGAAGTCTTGCCGTGCATGGGAAGTGGATGTCGCTGCACGTCCATGCCGTGCACCGCGGCAATGACCTGATGGCCGAGACACACACCAAGGACCGGAATCTTTCCCATAACGGCTCGCACCACATCCGAACACACCCCCGCCTCCCGAGGCGTACACGGACCAGGCGAGAGCACAATGTGGCTCGGGCTCAGGTCGAGCACCTCGTCAGCGGTGATCTCGTCGTTGCGAACGACGCGAATATCCAGCAATGGATCGATCACCCCGATGCAGTGCACGAGGTTCCACGTAAAGGAATCATAATTGTCGATAATCAGCAGCACACCGGAAGAGTAACGATCGTTGCTTCGTCGTGTTTCAGGCAGCGCAGCAGGTTCCAGCAATGCCATCCTGTGTCACTAAGAAGAAATCCTTCGTGATCGGATACGGCAGCCGCTGGAAGTCGCGATCGACCCTGCTCTGGACGCGTTTGAGAAAACCGTCCGGCCCCTGCGATACGGCAAGAAAGATGTCGCGAGCGGGCGCGGCGACATAGAAATCGCCTCGCAGTTTCGGTGCCAGTCGTCCATGCAGCGAATCCATGAGCAAACGCGCCGCGTCATAACCGTCTTGAACCGAAAGAATCGCCACACGACCGCCCTCTTCGGATTCGATCAATCGAACCTCGACCGACGGCGTGTACTGAGACAGATTCGCGCGGGCGAGCATTTCGACTTCATCGATGTCCAACCCCCAACGAATGACCTGCTCAAGCGTGATGCTCACAGTCATGCGGGGCAGATCGATGACGTAGACGATCGCAGTATCGTTGACCCATGGCGTATGCGCGACCTGTTCTCGATCGAGATGCTCGAAGAGCGTATTTGGCTGAATGCGTGGCATGATTCGCGAGCGTGCAAGCGAGAGCGGAAGCGGCGCCGCGGTAACCGCATCTCCCTCGGTGATGCGAACCAGAAACTCGTTGACGATCTCGAATCCGTTGTCGGGGTCGCAGTTCACCATCCGAAACAGGTTGGCCAGCGCCAAATGACGACCGTCGATCACCAGATCCATGGCACCCGCCAACTCGACATGATGCCCGGGAAACCGGCTGGTGAGCAGTTGCACCACCACCTCGGAGAATGCTTCCGGTTCACGCGGCATCTTCGACATCGTTCAGCAGCCTCCTTGTGGCGCGACCCGAAGGACAGACGCCTCAACCGGTGACATCGGCCCACCAATGACCAATCTTGACCCCATTCCCGGACACCGCCAAACTGCATTTGCCCTGCCCGGAACAAACCGCCTGCAACAATGCACCCGGGACGTGTTTCCCGGACGTAGCCGGGCGGATATCCTGTATCCATGAATACGCCATGCCGTGTCGGCCCCATCGTGATCGGTCCCGGACATGATCTTGTCATCATCGCCGGCCCCTGTGTGCTGGAGGACGACGCGGTTCAAGCCGCCGTTGCCGAGCGAATTGGAAGCGTCTGTAGAGAGCTCAACCTGCCTTGGATCTTCAAGGGCAGTTTCGACAAGGCCAATCGCACCAGTTTGGGCTCCCCTCGCGGACCGGGCATGGATCAGGGTCTCCGAGCCCTTGCCACCATCAAGGATCGATTCGATGTTCCGGTGACCACCGATGTCCATGAACCGGAGCAGGCTGCCGCCGTAGCCGAGGTGGCCGACCTGCTGCAGGTTCCCGCATTCTTGTGCAGACAAACGAATCTGCTCGCCGCTTGTGGGCGGACCGGCAAACCGGTCAACATCAAGAAGGGCCAGTTTCTCTCGCCCGCCGACATGACGCACGCGGCAGAGAAAGCCCTCGAAGCTGGCGCAGGCGACATCATGCTGACCGAACGAGGCACCTTCTTCGGATACCACCGACTCGTAAACGACTTCATCGGACTTGGTGACATGGCCGAACTCGGATGGCCCGTCTGTTTCGATGTCACGCACTCCACGCAGCTCCCAGGCGGCGGCGACGCCACCGCCGGGCACCCCGTGCAAACCGCCGGACGTCCCGAACGAGCGGGCCTGCTCGCCCGCGCTGCCACCGCGGCGGGCGTTGATGCGATCTTCATCGAGACACACCCGACTCCCCCCACCGCCCGATCCGATGCCGCCACCGTGCAGTCGCTCGATGCGGCCGAGCAGATCATCCGACAGGCCCACGCCATTCGCTGCGGCCTGCGAAATGTGGAAGTTGGCGCATCGTGAAATGCGACCGCTGCAACAAGCCCGCCATCGTGCATCAGGTCATCATCAAAAACGGCAAGCACCGTGAAATTCACCTCTGCGCAAGCCATGCGGCCGAAGCGGGCGTTCCCAATCCCGGCCAACAGCCGATCAACAAACTCATGACCAAAATCGGCCAACCGTCACCTCGGTCGGCCATGCCAACCTGCCCCGGATGCGGCACCACCCTGACTCAGATCCGCAAGGATGCGCTCTTTGGATGCCCGGAGTGCTACGACACCTTCGGCAGGGGAACCGCCATCATGGTTGAACGCTCCCAAGGCGGCGCAGCTCATCACGTTGGTCGCGGACCGGGCGGCAGCGAGCAGGACGCAGCCAGACGTTTCGAGTCACGGCGTCTCGTGGAAGAACTTGATCAGGCT
>DOVP01000040.1 GCA_003520025.1 Phycisphaerales bacterium | reverse complement strand
GGAGGCTTCACCGGCCTGCATCTCTTGGACTTGGGATGTGGCGACGGGGCGTTGGCACAGTGGCTGGAATCACGAAGAGAGCAGCCTGCTCGCTATGTGGGGCTTGACGCGATGGTCGAGCAGATCGAGCGTGCCGGATCCATGCCGCCGACGTGGGCGTGTTTCGAGCAGTGCGACCTCTCGGACAACTGGACCAGCCCAGATCGATTTGATTGGATCGTCGTTTCAGGCACGCTCAACACCATGGAGCAGCCACTTGCCGAAACCATTCTGCATACAGCATGGCAATCGTGTGACATCGGCCTGACCTTCAACTTCCTTTCCGATCGTCCGCACCCCCGTTGGCACGATGCCGACCTCGGCCCGGCGCATCGGTTTCACCTGCCTGCTTGGTATGCCTGGGCACTCGAGCGGACCCCGCTGGTCGCCTGCCGTCAGGACTACCTCGACGGTCATGATGCGACGATTCTGATGCGTCGGCATCGATAATCAATCTCTTCCACGGTGAAGTGCGAGGGAGTCGCTTGATCAGTGCTTCAACACATCGACGATGGCTTGAATCTGCGAGTCGGTCAGGACGCCCCGTTCCTGCGCATAGGGCAGACACCGTGCGACCAGCACACGGTAGAGCGGTACCAGATGCGGCGCTTCGACGGCGAGGACTCTCAGATGCTGCTCGATCGTTCCAGCATCGCCTCGGACGGCCGGACCCATGACTGCTTCAGGTATACCAAGCCGCTCAAGATTCCGGCCAGCTTCCTGCACCATGCGTCCCATGGCGGTTGCGCCCGTTTTTCGATCGAGTCCGAGTACAGCCCAAAGATCAACCGCCGAGGCGAGAAGTCCTGTCATCAGTCCGCCGACCATCGCGGCCGAGAGGTGATAGAGCGCGCGGTGCTCGGCAGGAATACTGACCGGTTCCATGTGAAGATCGCGTGCGAATGATGTGAGCCAATCCCGGGCAACATCGCCACCATCAATCGCGACTGTTGCGCCACACAAGGCTTCGTGTTCGCGTCCTCCTGCCGCGACCACCATGACCGGGTGCAGAGAGCCGGTATGGGCACCGCGCCCGGCGGCCACATCGAGTACGACGAGCCCCTTGGCGCCGGCGGTGTGCACTACGAGTTTGTTGCCGACATTCCGCAGAGTTGTTGCGACCGGCGCGATGGCGTCATCGGGCACGCACAGCATGATGACATCCGCATGGTCGGACGCTTCGGCAGCATCACCGACGAGTACAGCACCGAGTTCCTCTGCAAGGCCTGCGGCACGCTCTGGATGGCGGCTCGCCACCGCCGTCACACTGCGGCCCGCGGCCTGGGCACCTTTCGCGATTGCAGTGCCCATGGCACCTGCTCCGACGATGGCGATGGTGGCGGCTGGATCAATCATTCTTGGAGGATCGCTCAGATCCCTTCACTTGTCGACCCTCATGGGTCAGACGAGCACGCGTGGACGATCTAATCCCCCGTTTTCGCCTGATTGTCGCGGTCAGAAATGGCCGCAGCAGGATGAGCAATGCACCTGCCGAAACGATACTGACAATCCAGAATTGCCACGATCCCCAAGGCATCATGTCACCCCCGCCGCGATCACAATCTTGAAAGCGATCCAAGCACCACCCCAAGCCAGTGCTGTCATCCATCCGAATTGAATCGCGGCCCATTTCCAGCCACCCGCTTCGCGGGCTGTGACCGCAAGCGTCGGCAGGCACTGCATGGCCAGCACGAAGAAGATAAGGAGGCTTGCTGAGGTTGCAGTTGTCAGCATGGGTTTGCCATTATCGCGTTTGGCGTGGGCAATGCGGTCGAGGACGGCATGATCTTCCTGCTCGCCACCGCCCACGAGTACCGCCATGGTCGAGACGAATACCTCCCGGGCAGCAAAGGAGGTCATGACGCCGACAGTCAGTTGCCAATCCCATCCGAGTGGATCAAAAACCGGCTGTACAGCCTTCCCGATTCGACCGGCAAACGAGTACTCCATGGGGGATGGCGCAGCCGAATCCGGAGTGTCGGTTGTTGTAATGGCCATGGGCGCAGTTGGCGGCGCTTCGGGCGCCTTTGGATAGGCGCTCAGCCACCACAGCACGACGACCATGCCAAGGATGACGGTGCCGGCCTTGCGAAGAAACAGCCACCCTCGATCCCAACAGGTCAGCAGCGCTGTGGTGATGGACGGCCACTGGTAGTCCGGCAATTCGATCACCATGGGCCGCGCGGTGCCAGGAAGGATGGTGCGGCGAGCAAGAAAGGCCGAGCCAAGTGCGGCGATGATTCCGAGGGCGTAGCTGCCCGCAAACACAAGGCCTGCGATCACTGGTCGATCTGCAAACATCACGCCGATCAGCAGTACGTAGACTGGAAGCCTTGCTGAGCAGGACAGAAATGGGGCTGTCAAGATGACAGCCAGCCGATCGCGTCGATCCGGTACGAGTCTTGTCGACATGATGGCGGGGATTGCGCAGGCATGGGCCGAGAGCATCGGCACGAATGCCTGTCCGGGCAATCCAAAGTGCCGCAGTACGCGATCCATGACGAAGGCGGCTCGCGCGAGGTAGCCGGTGTCCTCAAGCAGGGCGATGAGGAAGAAGAGCAGCAGAATCTGTGGCAGGAACACAACCGTTCCAGCGAGTCCACCCACGATGCCGTCCACGATCAAGTCCCGTAGGTCGCCGTCTGGCAGAATTGAAGCGAGCCATCCACCGACGTGTCCGAAGATGGTGTCGATCAGGTCCATGGGGACGGCTGCGAAGGCAAAGATCGTCCAGAAGAGGCCGGCCATCACCAAGCCGAAGACAAGCACGCCAAGCAATGGGTGCGTGAACGCGATATCGAGTCGATCACTCAAGCGGTCGGCCGCGAGCACTGGAGGCCGCGGCGTACTCTCGCGGATCACACCATCGACCCAGTTGTCGCAGACCGCCGGATCGTCAGTGTTCGGAAGCGGTGCATCACAGACGCGAGCTCCCGCGATGGCTGGCTGGAGAAGGTCCACGCCGTGGCCACTTCGGGCACTGATCGACACCACTTCACACCCGAGCCAAGAGGCCAGGCGATGTTCGTCAATTTCAAAACCTCGCTTGCGGGCGGTGTCTACTCGGTTCAGCACCACCACGCACGGCAGCCCGAACGCAAGCGTCTCGATGGCCAGATGCAGGCCTCGCTGTAGATTGGTTGCATCGAGAACCAACAGGACCACAGTTGGCGTGAATGCATCGCTTCGCTGCCCGCTGAGGCACTCACGGACAACGGTTGCCTCGGGCTGATTGAGGGTGATCGCGTAGGTACCGGGGAGATCAATGACACGAGAGGTGCCCCAGCGACCGACTTGCGCCTCCACAGTGCTGCCGGGGATGTTCGCCGTATGTGAGCGAAGACCGCACAGTCTGTTGAAGAGCGTGGTCTTTCCGACATTGGGCTGCCCGACGAGGGCCACGGTCCGAACTGGACCGTCGGGATCCTGACCGGCGTGGTTGGAGGGGGCGCCCTGATTCATTTTGGGAGGACTCAGTCGTGCGGGATGACTTCGATATCGCCGCTCATCGCGCGGGCGAGCCCGAGGCGGGTGTTCCCTGTTTCCACGATGCAGGGTTCGCCCGTGCGTTTGACCGTCACATTCATACCCTCCCGCAGCCCCATCGCGCGAAGCAGTGGGGCGTCGGCCCCGGCCGTTGCCGCGATGGTGGCGGTGTCGCCGGGGGGCAGGGTATCCAAGGTGGTTGTGCTCACAGCGGGCTCCTGCTGAGAATCATTCTCAGGAAGAAATCCTACCGTATTGTCACGATTCGATCAAGCCTGGCGTCGGCGTCGGCTGAAAAACGCGGCCAGGCCGAGCACCGCGATTGCTCCAGGCGCCGGCACGGGGATATAGACAATGCTCAGTGTGCCCTGTGTGTACTCCCCAGCGGGGAGCCCCGAGCCATCTGGCCAACTTGAGGCTGTCATGAGGTACACCAAGCCCTCGGAATTGCCGAACAAATTGTCGAGTTCCACGTCGAGCGATCCGCTGACAGGGCCGTGGATGCCCCCTGAGTTGCCGTTGGGAAACGGCTGGACCATGATGATCTCAGGTTCTGCAGCCTCTGTGACGGCCTGAAAGCCAAAATAGGCCTCGCTGCCCCAGTTTGGGATGCCTGTGTTGTCAAAGGTCTGGAGGACCACGTTGTCCCACCGTAGTTCGGCCACCTGCGCGGGTCCGATTTCCAGTTCTGCCGTAATGACCGGGGCGCCGCCCATGTACGTCACACCTGTGAGGTCGAAGATGACTTCTTCGTAGGTGTCTGTGCCGCCTGCAGATGCGAGGCTACCAAGGCCCAGCATCGCTGCACAGGC
>DOVP01000075.1 GCA_003520025.1 Phycisphaerales bacterium | reverse complement strand
TGCAGTTGGAGATCGTGCCGGTGCGGAGTTTGCCATACTCGTCGAGAATCTCGCAGACCTCACCGTTGCGGGCGCAGCCTCCGAGGCCGTTGCACCGGGATGTGATGGTCTCCGAGAATCCACCACCGCTACAGGTGCAGATGCACATGCAGCGATGTGTTGGCGTCAGACCCCCATCATCACCGATCCACAGGGATTGCCCGCTCGGGATCTGAATGAGTTCGCCCTCTGCACTCAGTATGAAGATGGTCGAGTCGCCGAGGTTGTTCAGTGTCCCACGCGCGATGGTCTCGCCGGCTTGAAGATGCCTCGGGCCAAGCCGCCCTTGCCCGTCACAGAAATCGCCAAGGGCCTCCAGGGGTGGTTGCAGGGCAGCATCACCTTCGGCGGGCGCGTGCCAAGTGACTGCAATCTCGATCGGCGCCGCATGAATCTCGTGAATGACGATCGGTGGCGCGGTGATGCCTGAGCAGGGATCGATCGCAGCCCCATCCAGACCGCCGCTGACGAGCACAAGAATTGTTGCAGTGAACATCAGAAAGCCTCCAAGTAAAGACCGGCCCAATTGCCGAGCCGCGGGACGCTACCTGACGATTCACCCACTTCCGCCAACCACTGCCAAAACGCATCACACCCGAAAGATTGCGCCCATCTTTCGACCCATCAGAACCGAAGCACCGACGAGTGTGACGGCGAGCAACGCCATCGCCCACACGCCCATCGCGCTGGCAATGCCGGGACCATCGCCGAGCCGCTCAAAGAGGACGTAGATGGCCTTGGTGATCGGATAATCCGACTCACGCTGCGCGAGGATGAGCGAGTCGCTGACTTCGAGCATGGCAAATGAGAAGGCCAGCAGTCCGCCGGCGATCAAGTTTGCCGTAATCAGCGGGATCACGACGGTGCGAATCGCCCGTGTGCGGGAAGCGCCGAGGTTCAGCGCCGCCTCCTCGAGTTCGCCGCTGGTCTGCTCCAGCCCCGCCACGGTCGATCGGACGATGTAGGGAAGCCGTCGTACCGCGTAGGCGATCACAAGCAGCAGCATTGGGTTCGGGTTGGCCCCGACAACGCTGATGAAACCCTCGAGCGGGTCATCCTTGCCGAAGGGCCATCGGAGCGTCATGGCGACGTAGCCAAAGGCCATGACCAGCCCAGGCACGGCCAGGGGCAGCATTGCGAGTGCATCAACCAGCCCGCGGCCTCGCACTTTGACGCGGACGATCAGGTATCCGATCGCCAGCCCAGCGATCAGGTCGATGCCGATTGCGATGGACGAGTACGCAAGTGAATTGCGGATCGATCCACTCGCAAGTGGATGCGAGAGAGCGGTTTCGTAATTGTGTCCCGTCCACTGTGTGGGCACGATGCTGTCGTACCAAGCTCCCTCGACCGAGAGTGATGCGAGCACCACACTGATGTGCGGGAGCATCGCGGCAAAGGTGACTCCGGAGAACAGGGCGATCGCAGCGATACTGCCGCCCTTGCCGAGTTTTCGCGGAACAGAGCGGATGGATGCCTTGGCGTACATCGTGCTGGCGCGGCCACCAAGAAAGACCTTGCCGATCAGATAGATTCCGGCTGCGACGATCAACAGCACAGCCGTGAGCGCATAGGGCTGCGTGGAGCCTTCCATTTCCTTGATGCCGTTGAATATCTGCACCGGCGTGACCTGCTGATAGTCGAACATCAGCGGTGTGCCCAGTTCGGTGAACGACCAGATGAAGACGATGGTGCCGCCCGCAAAGAGGCCCGGTCGAATCAGCGGCATGACGATCTGACGCAGCCGTCGCCATGCCGAGGCGCCGAGTCCCGAGGCTGCTTCCTCAAGGGCGGGGTCGAGATTGGCCAGTGCCGCCGCGGCGTTGAGATAGATGATCGGATACAGGTGCAGGGCCTCGATGAGTACGATCGCCCAGAAGCCGCCGTGTCCGACGAAGTCCACTCCCCGATCGGTCAGCCCAAGCCAAATGAGAAATTCGCTGATCGCCCCGTGCCGGCCGAGCAGGTGATGCAGGCCGATTGCGCCAACGAAGGGCGGCAGGATGAGTGGCACCAGAATGACCGCGTTGAAGGCGGCCTTCCCCGGAAAGTCGCACTTGACCGATACGAGGGCCAGCGGAATCGAGATGAGCAGGGCGGCTGTTGTCGTGAAGACTGCGATGCCCAGCGCGTTGATCAAACCGATGCGGGTAGACGGGTCTTTGAGAACCGTCAGCACGTGATGCAGCGTGAAGCCGCCGTCCTTCCCCTCGAAGCCAACGGCCACCGTGAGCCAGATCGGGTAGATCAGGAAGAGCGCAAAGCCCAACAGCACAAGGGCGAGCAAGAGATAGGACCCAAACCGGGCGCGTCGCATGGCTGGCATGGTAGTGCAGCAGAAATAAGGTCAGGTACTGCCCCCGGGGATGGGGCGGGGATCACCCACAACAGTTCATCTGTGGCAATGGTCCCGGGGCGGCCACGGAATTCTTCTACGGTTCAGAGTGCGAGCCAGGCATCAATCAGAAGAGAGAGATCGGCCGCATCAACAATGCCCGAGCCATCCAGATCGGCTCCGCAGAGATCGCACGATCCCCACCGCATCAGCAGTTCCAGCAGATCGAGCACGCCGATGGACGCATCGCCGTCCACATCGGCGTCGATGACCGGATCGCTGCCATACCACGCGATGCCCACGGGAATGT
>DOVP01000133.1 GCA_003520025.1 Phycisphaerales bacterium | reverse complement strand
TGACGAGGTCTCACAGTTCTGTGGCAAATGCCATGGGCCGACATGGCGGAACTGGCAACGGGGAATTCACGGAAAGGACATCGGGTCTTGGAGCGCTGACGATCCGCGGCGAGTTCGCTACGAATGCACAGACTGCCACGACCCACATGCGCCGGCCTATTCGCTTGTTCTTCCGCTTCCGGGACCGAACACGATTCGCATGGGTCAGCACCACGAGGCTCCGGTGAGCGACTCGCCGCACCGACCACTCGCCCACTGGGTGAATGAGTCGCAGCAAAATAATGGGCATGCCGATGAAGGGGGCCATGAATGAAGTTGCCCGTACTGCGCCAGGATGATCGCGGCGGCGGAGGTGGTGGGGACGGCGTTCCACCTGCTGCCGGTCGGGGTTCCAGGCGATCTTTTTTGCGAAGTACAGTATCGGTGGGAGCAGGATTCGCTGCTCTTGGTGCCGCCATCTCGCCACTAGCCGATCTCGACACCGACAAGGTCTTTGCAGGCGAAGACTTCTTCCGCGAGCACTACAAGGAACTCTCCTCGGAGGACAAGGCCAAACTCTTTGCCGACATCGAAGCCCAGATCGATCGGCAGTACGGCGTCAAGGCCATAGTCGGTGACCCGCAACCTATTCCGGAAGTTGAGTTCGTGTATGCGCTGAATCTTTCCCGCTGCATTGGTTGCCGTAAGTGTGTGCATGCCTGCGTGAAGGAGAACAACCAGAGTCGCAGCCCGGAGATCCAGTACATTCGAGTGCTGGAAATCCCCATCGGCACCTTTGATCTGGAACGAGGCAATCAGTACTACGACACGGAAACGCCCAAGCCCGGTTACTTCTACATGCCCATTCAGTGTCACCAGTGCGCGAATCCGCCCTGCACGAAAGTGTGTCCCATCGAAGCGACTTGGCAGGAAGCCGATGGCATCACCGTCATCGACTATGACTGGTGCATCGGATGCCGGTACTGTCAGGCGGCATGTCCCTACTGGGCGCGGCGGTTCAATTGGACCGATCCCGGGATCCCTTCGAGCGAAATCAACCCGGACATGGCGTATCTCTCCAACAGGCCCCGCAGCCGCGGCGTCATGGAGAAGTGCACGTTCTGCTTGCAGCGGACGCGAAAAGGGCGGATGCCCGCGTGCCTCGAGGCGTGCCCGACCGGCAGCCGCAAGTTCGGCAATATCCTCGATCCGAACAGCGAGGTATCCCAGATCCTTCGGGACAAGCGGGTCTTTGTTCTCAAGGAAGAGGTCGGGACCAACCCCCGTTTCTTCTATTACTTCGATGAACTCACGCATCGTCTCGGAGAAGGGGGCGAGGCATGAGGGAATACCTGCGATTCCTGTATCGCTGCTTTCGCGTGAGTTTCGTCGGAGACTGGCGATACAAGTTGTGGATGCTCCTGCTCACGATCGTGACGTTGCTCGGCGTCAATGCCTGGTGCCGACAATTTGTGCACGGGCTCATTGCAACGGGCATGACCGATCAGGTGTCGTGGGGTCTCTTTATCGCGAACTTCACCTACCTCGTCGGCATGGCGGCGGCAGCCGTAATGCTGGTCATTCCGGTATACGTCTATCGCAACAAGGAACTCCATGATCTGGTGATCTTCGGCGAGTTGTTCGCCGTGGCGGCCATCATCATGGCCCTGCTCTTCGTAGTGGTGGATCTCGGGAGGCCCGACCGCATGCAGCACTTGTTCATGCGATTCAACTTCCCGATTTCGATGCTGACTTGGGACGTCATCGTCCTGAACGTCTATCTGCTTCTCAATCTACACATCTGTGGATACCTCATCTACAGCAGGTATCGAAAACGCGAACTCGGCCGCTGGTTCTATATCCCTTTCATATTCATTGCCATCGTCTGGGCGATCAGCATTCATACGGTGACGGCCTTTCTGCTGGTCGGCCTTGGCGGCCGTCCGTTCTGGAACGCAGCCATCATCGCGCCGCGGTTCATCGCCTCGGCTTTCTCGGCCGGCCCTGCATTCATCATCTTGACGCTCATGGTCATTGACCGATTCACCCGGTTCTCGGTCCCCAAGAAAGCCTATCTCACGCTTCGGAATCTGGTGCTTGTCGCCATGACCATCAATGTATTTCTACTTGTCAGCGAAGTCTTCACGGAGTTCTATGCCGACACAGCCCATGGGGCCTCCTCCAAGTACCTCTGGATTGGGATTCACGACAACACGGCGCTGGTGCCGTGGATCTGGAGCGCTCTTGGGCTGAATTTGACCGCGCTGCTCATGCTGTACCTGCCAATTACCCGCAGCCGCAAACTGCTCGCAACAGCTTGCGTGATGTTGATCATCGGTATCTGGATCGAGAAAGGCATGGGCCTCATCGTGCCCGCTTTTGTGCCGACGCCGGTTGGAGAGATTGTCGAGTACGCGCCTACTTGGAATGAAATCCTCATCTGCACCGGTATCTGGGCCTTTGGCCTGCTGATCTACACGATCTTTGTGCGCGTCACGATTCCAGTTCTGTCCGGGCAACTGGTCGCGGATCGCATCTTTCATACAACTCCGGAGTCGCCAGCCTCTGTCGCAGGCGACATGACAGACAGAACACAGGAGATACCGTCATGAAATACTCAGCGTATCTGGCGGGCATCGCCCTGACTGCCTCGACGGCCGTCGGCGCGATCACCCCGCAAACCGGCACCCCGCACGGCACTGGGAGTACAGGAGGCGCCTTTGGCCTGCCTACCATCAGTGCAGCGACGAAGGCGTGCATCAAGTGCCATAAGCAGGAGAACCCAGCGATCTATGCGCAGTGGGGCGACAGTCTGCACTTCCGCGCCAACATCGGCTGTTTTGAATGCCACTCGGCGCAGGAAGGCGACGTCGACGCCTTCAACCATCACGGCGAGACCATTTCCGTCATCGTCAGCCCTCGTGACTGTGCTCGGTGTCACGAGTACGAGGTGACCGAGTTCAAGTCCTCCCGTCACGCCAAGGCTGCTCTCATCCTCGGCTCGCTCGACAATGTGCTCGCTGAGGTCGTTGAAGGCAACAAAGGCATGGTCACCGAGTCGTTCCCAATGGGTGTCTCCTCCGCAGCCGTCAACGGCTGCTGGCAGTGCCATGGGAGCACGGTCAAGATACACGCCGATGGCAGCCTCGATCCAGCGACATGGCCCAACAGCGGTATCGGCCGGATCAATCCAGATGGATCCGAAGGTTCATGCACAGCTTGTCACGTACGGCATTCCTTCAGTGCTGCGCAGGCGCGGCATCCGGATACGTGCGGTAAATGCCATATGGGGCCGGATCACCCACAGAAGGAAATATACGAGGAGTCAAAGCACGGAATCCTATTCTTCGCCAACGAAGACGAGATGAATCTGCATTCGCCGAAGTGGATCGTCGGCGAGGACTACTCCGCTGCACCGACCTGCGCAACATGCCACATGTCCGCTACGACAAATCAACCCGTGACCCATGATGTAGGCATGCGGATCAGTTGGAACAACCGGTCAACCCTTTCCGTGCGCCCAGAGGTGAGCGATAAGAAGTTGGGTCTTCCAGGTGCCGATGTGCCATGGCAAGTTCGCCGCAGCAACATGCAGGATGTGTGCAGTTCTTGCCACAATCAATCGTGGATCGACAACTTTTACACGCAGTACGATAGCCTCATCGATCTGTACAACACCAAGTTCGCCATACCGGGCAAGAAGCTGTATGGCCTTGCCAAACCGCTCATGAAGCCGGTCAAATTTTCCAACAAGATTGACTTCGTTTGGTTTGAAATCTGGCATCACGAAGGTCGTCGCGCCCGGCACGGCGCCTCAATGATGGGCCCTGACTACACACATTGGCACGGAACCTACGTAATCGCCAAGAACTTCTACTCTGATTTCATCCCGGAATTAGAGAACCTCGTCGAGAAGGGACTGAGCTCTGGAGATGATGCGAAAGTTGCTGCCGCGAAGACGTTGCAAGCCGAAATTGACAAAGTGCTTCACTCCAGCGATCACAAGTGGTTCATCGGCGAGATGGATCCCAAAGAGGCGGCTGCTAGAAAGAAGGCCGCTAAAGAGTTCGAGAGTCGGTACAAGAAATGATCCCGTGACCGATCCCATGGAGCAACTCGAGACCGATGCCGACGAGGCGCTTCATGAGCACATTCTGCGCACAGCCCAACTCGGCCGGCAGCGACATGCGCCCTTCTCGACGCTCGAGCGTCTGCAACCGCTGCTGGCCGATCGGAATGTGGTGCGGTATCCGGTGGAAGTCGTGTTTGACGCGGATCCACTGCAAGCGGATGAGTTCGCCTGCGCGGAACTCATCGGCAAGACGATCGCAGAAGGATTTCGGTTGAGCGTGCATCCGCACTACGAAGGCCACGCCTCCGCGCTGCCCATCCTGATCGCCTATCACATCCCGAGCATCAACTACGGACCGATTGTGACCGCTGAACATGCCGAAGCATTCGGTTCGACGTTGCTTGGGATGGATGCTGAGGTGTACTACCAACGCGTATGCGCGTTGGCGGATTTGATCCCGTCCTGACGAAGCAACACCCGTTCGTCGGTGGAGCGGAGTTCGTCAAAGTTCCGATAGGTTTTCAGCAAGCCACGCCCGATCACCATCCTTCTCGATCGCTTCGCCTGCGACACCCCAGTGCCAGCGGCTGGCGTAGGCGGCGCGGACCATCTCATCTGATTCCTCCGGTGCGCGTCCCGTCTTCTCCAGCAGGGTCCACGTGTAGTTGAAGAGAGCCACCGCGCAGGCGCGGTGGTCGGAGATCTCAATGGCAGTCGCAGGGTCGGCGTTCATGGCGGGAGCCTACCATCAGAGCGTGGGCTCAACGCACGCAGATACAGTCGCCACTACTGCAGTCAGGCATGTCGCAGCCGAAGTGAATGGGAGCGCCGTCGGAATGGGCTGGTGGAGTGGATATCCCAGATGCACATGAGGTGGTTTCACACGCCTTCGCCGTATGATGTGGCCGTCAGGGCGAAATAACGAGTGTTGAGTCGAAGAAATACCGGGATCTGAGAGCAGCTTTCTTCGAATGAATTCTTGCGGCTTGCACTGTGCGTTCACGCCTGTAGGCTTGAAGGGGCATTGAGAGGACTTTGCGATGCGGATTCTCACCACATTCAAGTCACTGCTCGTCCTTGGGGCGGTCGTGGTGATCGGCTTGCTGGCGGATGAAGCGGATGCCGGGGCGTTTTCGGTGGTTGTCAGCGAGAATCCACCGCTCACAGTCGAGGGCATCGCGACACCCCGAGGTGACGGCACCGCCGATGTACAGTCGGCTTGGATACTCGATTCGTCTCCCCTCGGCGTGCAATCACTTCCTCTTCGGGGCAGCGGCGATGATTCGTGGGTGCAGATCAACCTGTACATGATCGCCAACATCGATCCCCTTACGGGGCAGGTCACCAGTTATACGAAGTGGGCGGTACTTGATATCTACAACATCAACTACCCCGACTCGCCGGTCCCCAACGGGATTTCGCTGATGAACGCCATGGCTCCCGGGAATTCGGGCGGCTGGTCATGGAGTGGCTTCGTGTGGGCCGGTGAGGATGAGATCATGGACTCCATTGGTGGTGAAGTTCCGACGATATCGCGACCGTCTCCGTGCGAGAACATCACGCAGTTAGAGAATGACACGCGGCAATTGATCAATCTCGGCAACGGGCTCTGGCTGCTGATCGTGGTTCGAGCCGATGGGTCGGTCCACATGTTGGTGTACGAGCAGGACCCTGAGACAGGATGCTGGCAAATCGCCTTCTATCCGAACCAACCAGGTGGCCCCGGCTATCCCGGCAACCCAGTTGGGGGCGTTCCAATGCCGCCTGATCACACCTTCGACGAGTCGATGCGACTCCTGTGGCATGCTTGGCTGGTGCATCTGGCTGAGGGCGACTTCATCGAGATCCCCGGAAATCCCATCGGCGATCCGAACTGATTCAGTTTGAACTGCTGAGAATCATCAGGCGCCCATCCAGCGCCAGAAGTGCAACACTTCGATCTGAGTCCACGAACCCGACCGCTGCAATGAAGGTTCCGCTCGGCGGAATGGCGGCAAGTTGATCACCGGTTCTGGCATCGTGCAGCAGGACGGCTCCGGTCAGTCCGGTGGAGAGGATCCGTTGGCCGTCGGATGACATGGCGACCGATTGAACGCGGCCCGGATGGACGGTTTCTGACCAGATCGTTCGGCCGGCCTTGTCTGTGACGGTGAGGCGGCCGGCTTCGTTCCCCGTGACGCGGTATCCGCCTCCACGTGCACTTCGGCACAACTCGTTGAACGTTTCAGTATCTGTCTGCGGGCCTGAACGTACTTCGCCATCCGGGAATCCCCGTCGCACGACGATGCCGTCTGTCTGGGTGAGTACGTCACCGTCGGGTTCGAAGCGGGCGAATTGAATCGGCCCGGGCCACTTGGCGATGTCGGCAACTTGGCCGCTCGCCCGCCAGCGTTTGAGCGAGCCGTCGCCGCCCCGCGTCAGCACCCACGCTCCGTTTGGCGAGAAACTCACCTGCCGCCCCTCCTGATTGGGATGGGCTGCCACCGCCCACGACGCAGCCGATTCGCGAAAGGGCGTGATCCGAAGCATGCCTCCCGCGTCGAGGCTGGCCATGGCCTGTCCTTCGCCGGTGATGGAGACATCCACGACGCCCCGCTCATGCGAGATGACCGGAAGATCATCACGCGGGGCCATGTCCTGTGTCCCGAGGAGCCATACATTGGAGGTGCTTCCGCCGGCAGTTCCGACTGCAAGCAGGTTGCCGTTGTCGGTGAGCGATATGCTCGAGGGATTCGCGGTGATGTGAATCCGGCGACGGGATTGGGGCGGATCCATTGTCCACACCGTGAGCCCACTTCCGATGTCGCAGGCTGCCACGACACGACCACCGGCAGATACGGTCAGTGCCGCATCGGTGTCAAGCATGCGGTCTGCAAGCATGTCGTCGAGCAACACCGCGCCGGAACTCAGATCAACCATGACGATGCGTGTGGGCGCACTGAACGAAGCAGGATCCGTTGGATCGAGTGGTGGTGTGATGGCCATCGCGATCACGGTCGCTGTCGAGTCGATCTGGAGTGCCGCGACGCTCGACGCCGAGATGTCGCTCGCAAGCACCCTCGGCGATTCTTGATTGTCGATAAGCAGCAGGTTGCCGTCATCATCGATGACCAGTGCGTCGATCTCGCCCGCGAGCCTGGCATGAGACCAGTTCGGGGGAAGCGTGAGCAGGGGCGTCCCGCTGCCAACCTCGGTGACTGCAGCCTCCGTGATCGCGAGCACCCTTCCGTCGTTGTCGATGAGCGCGTCGCCACGCGGATGAACGACCGCCTCCAACCGCCCGGTTCGAACCTGATTCCACAACCAGCCCCATTCCCAGTGCCGAAGTTCCTCATTGCAATTCATGAGGGCTGCCTCGGCGGCAGTGGTATCACCTCGCTTGATGGCGGCGTCGGCCGTCGCAATGGCGGCGCGATATTCAGCCTGCTGCTTCAGCGATGTCTCGGCTGCGGCGGTCTCTTGCGCGATGCGAGTCTGATCAGTTTGGCTCGCCACGACGAGCCATGATGCGCCGGCGACGAGGAGCAGCAGTACGACGAGCGAGGCCGCGAGCGGTTTACGCTGAACAAGCCGGCGAAGGCGGTACCACTGCGAGGTCGGCCGCGCGGCGATGGGCTGGTGATTCAGAAAGCGGCGAAGATCTTCTCCGAACGCGCCCGCGTCGACGTAGCGGCGGGAGGGTTCCTTTTCCATTGCGTGCTCGATGATGGTGCGAAGGTCTCTGGGAGCCGCGATCGGTGCCGCCTGCTGCTCGGAGATGATGCGAGCAGCCGCGGCCAGATTCCCATGGGGCAGGTCGTAGGGGAGTGCGCCGCTGATGCACTGGTACAGGAGCACCCCGAGCGCGTAGACATCACTCTTGGCATCGATGTCGCCGTGGCCGGCCACTTGTTCGGGGCTCATC
The DNA here is from genome assembly GCA_003520025.1 of Phycisphaerales bacterium. Lineage (GTDB taxonomy): Bacteria > Planctomycetota > Phycisphaerae > Phycisphaerales > SM1A02 > UBA12567. Next base: position 6,223 of record DOVP01000133.1, on the reverse strand, counting down.
CACGGCACAGTGCCCATGATGGTGCCTTCTTTGGTGGCCAGAGTGTGCTGTGTGCTGCCGCCCCGGGCGATGCCGAAATCGAGGATCTTGGCCGCACCATCCTCGGTGACGAGGATGTTGCCCGGCTTGAGGTCGCGATGCACGATGCCGAGTACATGCGCAGCATGCACACCTTCGGCGATGGTTGCCAGCAATGAAACGCGTTCTGCCAGCGGCTGCTCGTGCGCTTCGATCCACCGTGTCAGTGGGATGCCCCGTACATACTCCATCGCCATCCATGGGCGACCGTCTTCGAGTTCTCCGGCCGCAAGGACGCGAGCGACGGCGACATGGTCGATTTCGGCGAGGGTTTCGGCTTCCTTGGCGAAGCGTTGGCGGCGATCCTCATCGGCCATGGCGTCGGCGAGCACCTTGATAGCAACCGTGCGGTGAGGGCGATCTTGTTCAGCCTCGTATACGACGCCATCGCCACCTCGACCGATGATGCGGATGAGGTGAAAGCCCGGGATGGACTCGTTGATGGGGCTTGGCGACGCGGGATGTGGTTCGTCGTGATGCGATGTTGCGGCTTCGTGGACACGGAATCCCGTCCCCATGGCCGGTTCTTCAAGAAATGTATCGGGTTGATCGTGTTTCAGCAGGGTCTCGACCGCTTCGCGGAGATCGGTGTCGTTGCCGCAGGCCTCATCGAGAAACGATGCGCGCTCGTCGATGGGCCGCTGTCTTGCCGCTTCGAAGATCTCGCGGGTCTGTCGCCACTGGTCAGACTTCATCCGTCGAGACGCGATCGCAGCCAGGCGCGGGCGGTCGTCCAGTCGCCTTCGATGGTGCGTTTGGAGAAGCCCAGCACGTCGGCGACTTCGGAGACTTCGAGTCCGCCGAAGAAGCGAAGTTCGACGACTTTGGCCATGCGGGGATCCATCTCGGAAAGTTCGCGCAGCGCCATGTCCAGATCGACGATGTCGACGCCGCGTCCACCACCGCCTGCAACAGCGAGTGAATCTTCCAGCGGAACTCGTCCCCGTCCGCCACCGCGTTTGGCCGTCCCCTTGCTTCTGGCGTGGTCGATCAGGATGCGTCGAATTGCTTCGGCTGCGGCGGCGAAGAAGTGCCCCCGAGAGTGCCACTGACGCCCTGAGGCATCGAGTTTGAGATAGACCTCGTTGACCAGAGCGGTCGCTTGAAGCGTATGGCCGACTCGTTCCTCGTTCATGGCCCGTTGGGCGATGCGGCGGAGTTCATCGTAGACCTCGCCGACGAGTTCGTTGGTCGGCGTTTGGGGCTCTTGGGAATGGCTTTCGGGCGTCTTCACGGCGTGTGAGAGCAAGTATAGGGAGCGCAGGCAGGATTCTGCTGCGGATGAGCAGTGGCAGTCTCGCCTCTATGAGCGTGGAAACAAAGGAGTTTGCCATGTTTGAGTCACGCCTCTCATCTCGAATCACGCGACTTGGAACCCATGCGCTGGCCACCGCCTCTGTGATGGTGCTGGGAATGTCCATGGCAGCCCACGGCCAACTCGTCGGTAGTCTTCCGGGCGGCGTGGTGACACCATTGCCGATTCCCGGTGGTGGCGTCATTGGTCCCATTATCGTCGGTGGCGGCGGCACCTATGAGGGCCCCGGCGACACCGTGCCCCCCGGCTCCGGCAACGGCAACATCGGCATGTGCACCATGAACCTGCCACCAGTCGTGTGCGATACGGACCCCGCGTGTGATCTCGGTTGGTACTGGACGCCCGATGATCCGCGGTGCGTCTGGCCGAAGTTCGGGCCGCCTACGACCGACCAGCTCTATGCTCAGGGCTTCATGCTCACCATCGGTGATGTGATGGAGATGTTCCAGCAGGGCAATGCCTGCATCGATGTATACGGCAACATCACCGCCTGCATCGCCGCACCATTCGATGTGCACGAGGTGCACGTGTTCCAGTCCGGCTGGATCAACGGCTACAACAACAACGCCCCGATCGCCGAGGCCGTCTCGACCACAGTATGCGTCGATGGCGACCTGCTCATGTCCGGATGGTCATTCGAGGAAATTGCTCAGGCCCGCCCCTGTGACTCTCCGGCCGTGTGTGTGTCCTTCAATGCCCAGTGTCTCTTTGCGGCCATGCAGGATTGGTCCCAGTCGGGCGTGGACCTGAGTCAGTGGTCCAATGCCTGGCTCTTCTACGTCGACTTCGTGAGTTGCATGCCTTGCGAGGGCTGATTCGTCAAGAACAAAATCTCTCTTCCTCCTCCGCCGCCTCGATGCCCCATGACTGGTCACCGGGGCGTCGGTGTACAATACGGATCCCCGCAGCAAGCGGGCACAGATGGAGGTGCATCATGTCGGGTTTCAGCGATCGTGAACGAGGTCAAGAAGAGAAATTCGCCAGAGAGCAGGATCAGACGTTCCGCATCCATGCGCGGCGGAACAAACTGCTCGGCTTGTGGATCGCCGATCAGATGGGGCTTTCGGGTGAACAAGCCGATGCCTATGCCCTGACGCTGATCAAGGCGGATATGCGTGAGCCGGGCGATGATGATGTCGTGCAGCAGGCTCTCGCCGATCTCTCCGAGAACGGCCTCCCCGCCGACGAAACCGAAGTTCGCTCTCAGATGGCGAAGTTTGAGGCTCAGGCCCGCGCGGAATGAAAGGGTGGCGGTACCCGCCCCCCTTGCTATCTGATACTCACGTACGTCTCGAGCGCATGGATGGTCTCGTTCTGCTCGTCGGCATGCGCCTTGTTCAGATCGCCGATTGAAACCATCGCGATTGGTGTGTCATCATCGACGATCGGAATATGGCGGATGTGCGCATCACGCATGATCGTACGAAGCATGTCCAGCGGCGTATTCGAAGCCGCCACCGTCACCGGCGCCGACATGACATCGCCGAGTCGTGTGGCGGCGGGGTCGCACTCAACTGCAACGATTCGCTGCAGGATGTCTCGCTCGGTAAAGATTCCGACCAAGCGGTCACCGTCCAGAACCGCCACCGATCCGATCATTCGTTCATTCATGAGAACGGCTGCATCGAGCACGGTGTCATCGACGCTGCATGCGGCGATGGGGCCAGAGTGGCGTTTGGAAAGAAGCCAGGAGACAGTGGGCATGGAGCACCTCCCGGGGGAGTCGGTGTTTCCGCTCCCGGCAATGATGATGCCTTGCAGTGAGGCAAAATGCAAGGTCAAAGCGTCCAAGTGCCCCTCGATTGGATCAACCGCGAGAACAGGTCGAACTGTTTGCCCTCATCTGGCGATACCCGATCTTGTCCTCCGCAATACCGTACGTTCGTCGGTTCCCCTTCTTCGCAAGCGGAAAGCACGCTCACATCGTGGTCAGTCCGATGCCCCAACTGTCACCGCCACAATCGGAAACACACACCGCTCCGCTCCGCGAGACATCGTTTCATAGCGGTCATAGTCAAACCAAAACCCATGCTTGTTGGCATCAATGCGGTCGAACCACAACTTGTCGAGGCGGCAGAGTACGGTGGTGAGCAGCGGCAACTCGTGGGCCCGAAAGAAGTCAACATAGAAGCAGCGACTGATCTCCATGCGAACTTCGCCCTCCTGCTGCGGTATGGTCCAGTCGAAGGTAGCGCCGTATTGCGTAAGCCCGGCGCCGAGCGACGATTTGACGCGATCCAGATTGCCTCGGCAGGAGCGGAGCAGCAGCCATACACCGAGCCGAAGCGTCCGCGTGTCAAATCCGCGTGTGGAGGCTTCGCCGAGAAACTCGATGGCCTCTTCGTCAGTTTCGAAATGTGGACGCAGCACCTGATAGGCCGCAAGAATCCAGGCGGTCCATTCGAGGTGCCCCCGCGATGGCGGATCGATGATCCGCATCCGATCCGACACCATGATCTCGCCGGCCTTCCATGAAATCGACCGCATGACCGCTGTTCGTTCTTTCCGATCGAGGTTGAGTGGCGACCCGAGTAGAGATTTGTGCAATGCCTTTCGAATGGCTCTGGCGCAGAAATGGCCGAAGATCAGGTGACGCAGCAGGCCGGAGAGTTCCTTCTTCATGCGGGCAGGGTAGCATCGCCCCATGCATGGGCTGATGATGACATTGGTGATTATGACGGTCGATTTGTCGCTGATCGACGAGTTGGAGCCGCTGTACCCAGATCGTGTGAGCCCCGTGATTGAGGAGGTTCGGCTCGATGCGGCCCGCGGAACCGTGGCGGGGATTCACCTTGTGCTCGGGGATGCCGCGGAGCCAGCCATCCTGAAGTTTGATGGGGCTGGCAGGTTCGCCCACCGGTGGTACCGGCTGCATGATGTGCCCGTCGAGGAAAACACTGGTCTCGGCAGCCGCACCGAGCGGTTCAAGGGTGATGTGAATCCACATGTCATTCGGCGGGCGCCGTTTCGGATCTACGAGGCGATGGAACCGGTAGACGGCCCCATCGTTGGCGAAGGCGCCTATCGACTGGAGATTCAAGTGCCCGCTGAGACAGCACCCGGCACCTTCGAAACGGCGATTGAGGTGTCCCAAGGAACCGATCTCAAGCGGCATCCGCTGACGCTGGTTGTCCACGAAGCGGTGGTGCCTCCGCCGGGGCGTGATACGCTCGGGTACACCAACTGGTTCAGTCCATCCAATATCGCCGCCTACCACGATCTGGAGCCGTGGAGCGAGCCGCATTGGGACATGATGCGCCGCTACGCCAAACTCATGGCGAAGGGCCGCCAGAACATGTTTTGGGTTCGGTGGCCGGACTTTTTCAGTGAGCAGGATGGTGTGTGGATTCTCAACGACGAACGCCTGATTCGATATGTGGATCTGTTCACAGGTGCAGGGCTGTACTGGATCGAAGGCGCGCCGATGGCGGGGCGGCCCGGAGGTGATTGGGGAAGCGCGGTATTGGAGCTCAAACTCGGTCGGGTTCCCATGACCGGGGACGAGGGACGAGTCGTCTTTGCTGATCAGTGCCGGCAACTCAGGGAGGTCATCGAAGCCCACGGATGGTCCGATCGCTGGGTGCAGCACATCGCTGATGAACCCACCGATGTCAACGCCGCCGATTATGCGATTGCGGCCACCATGATGCGGGAACACCTTCCGGGGCTTCCGGTGTTCGAAGCGACTATGAGTCGGGCGTTGGTGGGCGCAGTGGACATGTGGTGTCCGCAGGTTCAGGCGTGGCAGGCCGAACAGGAGTTCTTTGGTGAGCGCAAGGTCGCAGGCGATCGAGTGTGGGTCTATACGTGTCTCCGTCCGGGCGGCCCGTGGCTGAATCGACTGCTCGATCAGGAGCGGCTGCGGCAGGTGTACTTTGGATGGGGGGCCGCAAAGAACGGGTGGGACGGGTATCTGCACTGGGGCCTGAACCACTGGAAGGCCGATCCATTCGAGCAGAGCGTGGTTGATCACCCGGCGATGCCCAATACCGACAACCGCTTGCCGGCGGGCGACACGCATGTCGTCTTCCCGGGTGTGAACGGTCCGTGGTCCGGGTTGCGCTTCGAGGCGCACCGGATCGGCATGGAGGATCACGAACTGTTGAGCCAGCTATCCGCTTGCAACCCGCAGAAATCGGCGATCATCATCGATGACATCTTCCGAGGTGCGGATGACTATGAAACAAAGGTGCCCCGATACCGCGCCGCGCGGCGATTGCTGCTGGAAGCACTGGACGAAGGAACAACTGCCATGCAGATCGAGATACTCGGATTCCCGGGATGCCCGATGACCCCGGGCATGGAACGATCCGTCCGCGCTGCCTGTGCCGCAGTGGCGCCGGACGCGATCATCGTCTCAACCGACTTGTCGCAACTTTCAGAAACGGATCAGCGGCGGTGTTGGCCGTCGCCGACGGTCTTGGTCGATGGTGCAGATCTCTTTGGCGCAGCGCCCGCTGCAACACCCGCCATGGCATGCCGCGTGTATCCCGGTGGATTGCCGGAGGAGGCTGCCGTCCGCCAGCGGTTGGAGCAGCGGGCCTCCGAAGATCACTGATTCTGGGTGATGGTCTGCCGGATGGCGGCGGCCTGGTCCGTCCGTCCCATTTCGTCGTAGGTTTCAGCCAGTTTCTCGATGGCGTAGCCGCGGTATTCGTCGGAGATGGAGGGATCGTTCTGGTCCATTTCAATTTGCCGCTCAAGGAGTTGCATGGATTCGTCGTGGCGACCAAGCAGTCGGAGCGTCTCGCCGCGGTAGATTCGATTCCACCGTGGCAGGTGCTCATTGGTCCCGAAACGATCAAGAGATGGTTGGAGCCGCTGCAACAG
>DOVP01000089.1 GCA_003520025.1 Phycisphaerales bacterium | reverse complement strand
CATTGAACTTTTCCGGGCACCAAACATCGGTCATACGATCATGCGGCCCGCTGCGACGCTGCCGCCACACCTTGACGCAAGCGCCAGAGCCCATGGGCCGTTCGCCCCACCCGCGAGGCACGCATCACCCTCGCCAGCACCGCCACCCGCCGCCAGATCAGCACCAACGCCCAATGATGCCACTGCCAGCCGCGACAGCGTCGTCGCGGTCTTTGTAGCCAACACCGCGCCCGATGTCCCAAGCGATCGCGTCGCCGTCTTCGATGCGCAACTTCGAAGCACACTCTCGGCCAACGGCATACGGGTCGTCAGCAGGCAGGAAGTCCTCAACGCGGTCAGTTCGCTTGCCGCCGATGGGACCAATGCTGGAACCGACGACTCGGATGAAACACGAGCCCAGCGAATGCTCTCGGATCAGTCATCTGCCGTTGCCCTCGCCAAGCAATTGGGCGCAACAGCCATTCTCTCGGCCACCATCAACTCGCTCGTCGTCGATGTCACCACAACGCCGTCACTCGATCGTACTGTGGCCGACTACACCCTGTCCGCCTCGTGGACGCTTCTGAATGGATCCGACGGGATCAGCGTGGATGGCGGCCTTGCCGATGCCAACGAACGATTCCGTACCAGTCCAGAACATAAACGAATCGAGATCAACGCGGTCGATCGCCTGCTTCGAAATGATGCCACACAGATTGGGAAGGCCGTCCTTCAGGCCTCCGCGTCTGGTCGGCTCACACCGTCCAAATCTATCGCGACACACCGCGAAGTCCGCATCGAAACCGTGCTTGAGAACATGACCGTTCCCGAGATCAAACAGGTGGATGGCACATGGACCGTCTCCGCCAACACCTATCCGCTCACCGCCTCCGACGCCATGGTGTCCGTTGATGGCATGCTCGTGGGCAGCACCCCCGGACCCATTGCCGTGAGTGAGGGAACGCACCGCCTTGTCATTACGCATCCCTTGTGCGTCACCGTCGATCGCTACGTGAAAGTCGGCGACCTCATGGGTTCGCTCCGTATCCCGATGACGCTGTCGGCATCCGGACGGGACCAATGGGAGCGGCGGAGCCAATTCTTCGAATCACTCAAGAATGGCGCCGTTCTGCGGGCAACCGAAATGGAAAAAGCTGCGGCCTTGGCCGAGTTCATGAAGAACAGCAGCATCACAATTGACACGTCCAACGTCCAGAACATCGGTATCGGCCAGCCGAGCCTCTGGGTCGAGGCCATTGACTGATTAGGGAATACACTTCGGAGGTAGCACATGAGACCGTTCCTATACTCAGCGACAGCATGCATCGTCGTCATCGCATCCGCTGGATGTCAAGGCGAATACCGATCGGACGCCAACAAACTCGCAAACACTTGGGCGCAGGGCGACTACCCCGCTGCCGCCACATTGGCCTACAAGGACGCCCGCGAAGAAGCGAGGCACAAGAAGAACCGCGTGGTGTACTTCCTTGAAGGCGGCCGGGCCGCCCAAGCGGCGGGCGACTACGAGACAAGTGTCGAGTGCTTCGATGCCGCCTTTGTGGACACCTTCCCATACATGAAGGAATCGCCGGAAGCCACGGTTTCTGAAGCGATCCTGACCACTGCCACGAATGCCACCACATCGAGATACCGTGGCACACCCAACGACCGCATCATGTTGCACGCCGCCAACGCCCTCAACTTCATGGCGATGGGGCACATGGCGGACGCGCGGGTTGAACTCAACCGCGCCGTCCTCTGGGCCGAGGATGCGAAACACCGATACGGCAAGGCAATCGAACTGGCTGCCGAGAAGAACAGCAAGAAGGTTCACGAGGCCTCATCTCAATGGGAGAGCAAACGCGACGAATCGTGGTCAGACAGCACCAACAACGTCATGAACAACAACACGCATCGCATCATGGGCGATCACTATGGACATCTTCCCTCGTCCGAAGCCTACGCGCACTACGTCAACCCGTGGGCCATGCATCTTGATGCCATCTTTCGCATTTCCGGCACCGATCAGGCTTACGGAAACGACTTTGTGCTCGCCAAGTCCTCCCTGAACGAGATCTCGCAAACAACACCATCACTGCAGGCGCACTTGCAGCCGGAGATCACGTGGGCCACCGACCGGGCCACACCTCCCCCAACCACATGGGTCTACTTCATGAATGGCATGGGGCCTCATCTCAAACAAGAGAAGATCGCCATGCCCATCCCACTCTCCGGTGGATTCACGATGCCGACACTTGCTCTCCCGAAGATGATCTTCAATGACGATCGCATTGACACTATGACCATTGAAACGAATACCGGTGCCGCAACAGAGACCACGCTCTTGAGCGACACCGCCTCCATTGTCAGTTGGCAATTCAAAGAACGTCTCCCGCTCATCATCAGTCACGAGGCAATCCGAGCCACCGCCAAAGCCATCGCAACCTACGCCGCCATGCGAATGGCGCAGGAAGCCCAGAACGCATGGGTCTCACTCTTCGCCATTGGCACCTTGATCTACCAGGTAGGGTCCGCGCAGGCAGATCTGCGGTGCTGGCGCACGATGCCAGCGGAGATCCATGTGGCAAGAATCGGCACGCCAGCCGATGGCACCCTGCGATTCAGCACACCGGACGGACGGGCAATCGGTATCGCATCCGTAACCCCGAACGAGAGCAACATCGTCGTCGTGTCGCTCCCTTCGGCCGCAGCACCGACCGCGTCCATCATGCCTGTCCAACTCACCGGTCCACGAGAGCCATATACGCCCACATTCAGTCTCAAACCGCCACCAGAAGTCGAGGAAACGGATGACGAGACCGCGACCGCAGATGACGCTTCACGCGAGACATCGGCATCCGCCTCCCCATAGAACCGCCCATGCACTGCATTCTGGAGACAAGTTCACCATGATCACACGCCGCAGCCTCTCCTTTCTTGTCATGACAACGAGTATCGGTCTCGCTGGATGCGGCACGGTCAACACCGTCAGCACTCGCACTACGCGGCCCACCGACGAGGTGAGTGACAAGTCCGTCCAGATCCATGATCTTCTGACCGATATCTTCCTCCACTGCCGCGGCGTTCGCCTCTATCGAAGCGAACCCTCGGGGCTTCTGGAGGCTCAGATCGTCGTGGCCAACGATGATTTCAGGAGCCGAACCTTCGGCTGGAATCTCCGCTGGCTCGATCACGCCGGAAACATGATCGGTTCCAAGACAGATGTGTGGCGAGCAACCAGCGTTCCTGCGGGCGGATCGGTCACGCTGACCGATCTGGCTCCGACCCTCGCTGCCGCCGACTTTACCTTTGAACTCCGCCGATCCG
>DOVP01000192.1:1027-4104 GCA_003520025.1 Phycisphaerales bacterium | reverse complement strand
CGTCGGAGTTCATCGAGTTCAACCGGCATCGAGTCATTCTCGATCCGAAGTTGCGAGGCGGCTTCATCGAGCAGGTCGATAGCTTTGTCCGGCAGAAAGCGATCAGAGATATAGCGGTTCGAGAGCATGGCCGCGGCGACAAGGGCCGAATCCTGAATACGGATGCCGTGGTGCGCTTCGTACCGTCCCTTGAGCCCGCGAAGAATGGCCACGGTGTCTTCTACGCTCGGTTCGTCCACGAACACCGGCTGGAATCGCCGCTCAAAGGCGGCATCTTTTTCGATGTGCTGACGGTATTCGTCGAGGGTCGTGGCCCCGATGCATCGCAACTCGCCGCGGGCAAGTGCCGGCTTGAGCAGATTGCCAGCGCTGACGGCCCCTTCGGCTTGACCGGCGCCCACGATCGTGTGCAGTTCGTCGATGAACAGCACAATGCGGCCCTCGGCGGCGGTGACTTCACGGAGTACCGCTTTCAGTCGGTCTTCGAATTCCCCGCGGAATTTGGCGCCCGCGAGCAGGGCACCCACATCGAGTGCCATGATCCGCGCGGATCGCAGCGTCGTCGGGCAGTCGCGGTCGATGATCCGCTGGGCGAGACCCTCTGCGATGGCGGTCTTGCCCACACCTGGCTCACCGATGAGGACGGGGTTGTTCTTGGTACGGCGGCTGAGCACCTGCATGCAGCGTCGGATTTCCTCGTCGCGGCCGATCACCGGATCGAGTTTGCCCGCCTGGGCCATGGATGTCAGGTCCACGGCGTACTTTTTAAGGGCTTCATAGTTGGCTTCGGCTTCGGGATCATCAATGCACTCGACACCAGAAGCAGCTCGCAACTCCTCGATGGCCGAGCGAATGAGTCCCGGTTCTAGGCCCACGGCAGACATGGCTGTCTTCGCCGGCGAGGGTGTCTCGGCCAGTGCCAGCAGCAGGTGCTCGACCGAGACGTACTGATCACCCATGCTGCTGGCGAGTTGCTCAGCGCCGCTGATGGCCTGCATGAGCGGCCCCGTGGTCGATGGCGGCTTCGGGCTCGAGGCGGTGACCGTCGGCATGCGGTTGAGTTCAGCCGTGACGATTTCGGCCAGTGCGGCGGGATGATGTCCGCTACGTTCAATGATCGCAGCGGCAATGCCTCGATCATCTTGCAGCAGCGCTTGCAGCAGGTGCAGGGTGCCGAACTCGGTGTGCGAGAATTCAACGGCCAGCGACTGTGCGGTCGCGACCGCCCCTCTGGCGATGGTGGTAAAGCGGTCAATGTTCATGGGAGTCTCCTGGGGAGGGGCCGGATCCCTTCATGTTCGCAATTCCCGTGCCGAGCCGCCCCCACAGAGCGAGGTGAGAGTAGGGGCGTGGACTTGTGACCCTGCCACATCGGCAGGGGATACGATAAGCGGATGGGAACGGAGATTCAGGACCGACGGGGAGTTCGCCAGCAGATCATCGCCGGCCTCGTGGTTGTGGCAGTGGTAATCGCCGTCTGGCTGCTGTGGCCGCGGGTTCCGCTCCGCGGGCAGACCGAGCACGACTTCGGGGTTGTGTCCTTCGAAACCCCGCCGCACTATCTCGAGCACACATTCTCGCTCACCAATACGTCATCCGAGCCCTACCAGATCATGCGGGCATCAAGCAGTTGTGGGTGCACAGAAGCCATTGTGTCCGGCGAAGTGGTCGGATCGGGCGAGACGTTGCACCTGCCGGTCAGGCTCAAGTTGACCCATTCCGGTCTCAAAGAGGCTGTTGTCACGGTCTACTTCTACGACGGCCAGTCGCTTGATCTCGGCATTCGTGCAACGGGCGACATGAAGCGGACACTGCGCGCGGTCCCGAGCAAAGTCAGGCTGCTTCCACCACGGGGGCGGGGACAGACCAAGTTGTGGATGGAGTCGGATGTCAAGCCATCGACGCCCGAGATCGAATCACCCGAACGGCTTGAAGTGACGTTTGTGGGGTGGAAGCAGACAGGAAAAAAGAATGAGGAAACCGCGACGCCCGCATCTTGGACGGGCGAGGTGATTCTGCAGGCCAGTGGCGAGGGCCCCCCGCAGGGCAGCGTGCTTTCCTTTGTCATGCCCAATGGTGAACGGGTCGAGGTAACGATGAATCCCAGAACCTATTTTCCGCCGCCGACGACAGATGACCCACTGCCTGTTCAGCCGGCTGGTGGTTCCTGAGCGGCGAGGCCCGATGTGTTTGATACCCACTGTCACTTGACCGGCGATCGGTATGCGGATGGCATCGATGCGGTCCTCGATCGAGCGCGAGCGGCGGGGGTGACGGGGATGGTGTCGGTATCGGTTGACATTGATGATGCGGCGGCGGCGAGCAAGTTGGCCTCGCGGCACGCCGATGTCTGGTGTACGGCGGGGGTTCATCCATCGGAGGCGGGCGGCGAGCATGAGGTGGAGGCACTCGGTTCACTGATCCGGGTACCGCGGTGCGTGGCGTGGGGGGAGATGGGGCTTGACGGGCACTGGCCAGACCCCCCGCTGAAGCGGCAGGAGTTGTTGTTGGAGCGGCAGTTGGATTTGATCGAAGCAACCGATGCGGCTGGCGGACCGCGGCTGCCGATCATCCTGCACAGCCGAAAGGCTTTGGACACGCTGCTCGCGGTACTCGCAAGTACCTCGCTTGCCGGTGATCGATTCGTGTTTCACTGTTTCACAGATGGCCCCTCCGATGTGGAGAAGGTGCTGCAACTCGGTGCAGCAGTGTCGTTTACGGGCGTCGTGACCTATCGCAACGCAGCGGATGTGGCCGCCGCCTCGGATCGCGTGCCGCTCGAGCAGTTGATGGTGGAAACCGACAGCCCGTATCTCACACCCGAGCCACTCCGCGGGCAGCGACCGAACCAGCCGGCCAACGTCATCCATGTCGCCAAGTTCCTCGCCGCGAGACGGGGGCTCTCGCTTGCGGACTTCGAATCGGCGACCGACGCCACCGCTCGCCGCGTTTTTGGTCTCAGCTCGTAATCCGGACACGCGGCAAATGTCAAAGTGAGGCACCGTCAGATCTTGACAGATGCATTCGGAATCACGACACTTGGTCGCTTGACTTCGTTATTCTTTTCACGAAGTCTA
>DOVP01000192.1:0-688 GCA_003520025.1 Phycisphaerales bacterium | reverse complement strand
GTCTACAAAGTCGGTGGAGGCATGGGTCGATATCACTTCATTTTTCCGCGGTGGGCCAATCTGTTGTTGCCTGCAACGATTGTCTTCGGTGTGACTGCGCCGCTGTACGTCGCGTTTCTCGTTGCCTTCGGTTTCAGTCCAAAGACGACCGATGTCGGCTACCAACCAGTGCAACCCATCCCGTTCAGCCACGCGGTACACGCAGGGCAACTCGGCATCGACTGTCGCTACTGCCATAACACGGTTGAAGTCGCAGCGAAAGCAGCCATTCCACCAACCCAGACATGCATGAATTGTCACACGCAGATTCATCCAGAGAGCAAGTTGCTCAAACCGTTGTGGGAGAGTTACAGCACCGGCCTCCCGGTGCAGTGGGTGCGAGTTCATGATCTTCCGGACTACACGTACTTCAATCACTCCGCGCATGTGCGCCGCGGCGTGGGATGTGTCGACTGCCACGGCCGTATCGACACGATGGACCGCGTCTGGCAAGTGGAACCACTCAGCATGAGTTGGTGCCTCACGTGTCATCGCTACCCCGACCCGCACCTTCGTGACCCTGATCTCGTTACCCAATTGGAATGGGGCTGGGACTGGGATGCCGCGGAACGGCTCGCCGAAGGTGAGCGGTGGCGGGACATCAACGATCTTCATCCTTCACAGGACTGCACCACATGCCATCGGTGAA
>DOVP01000298.1 GCA_003520025.1 Phycisphaerales bacterium | reverse complement strand
GCCGCTTCCTCGTGGTCGATGGTGCAGTCAAACGCCCAATCCACTACTCAGCGGTGTTCTTCGTGCTGCTCCCCTCCAGATCCTCGCTGTATTCGAGTCAAGCCCAAGAATGCCCCAGAAGACAACCCCGTCCACGCCTCCTGAAACGCCTTGAATCCAAGCACTTACAGCCTCTTCTACAATCTGAATATTCTCTTTGGCCCATCAAGGTTACCGGTCTACAATCGCGGTGTTCGCGCCCGTATCGAGGCTTTTTGGCAACTTCCAATGGCCCCGATGCAACCAAGTGTCAAGATGAGCCGGATCGTGACTTCATTCGCAAGGATCGGCTCCGAAAGGAAGAAGCCCCCTGCGGGGGGCAACAGGAGGACGAGCAGAAATGACCCGAACCACAATCGTGGCAGGCGTGGCGGCGAGCATGCTCGCGGCCGGTACAACTCTCGGCGGATTTCAGAGTATTGAAGCCGATTTGACGGCGACCTATGGTCCGGTGACCGTCCCAGGTCATGATGATCCACCAGAGACCTGGACCGGACGCGTCTTCGCTGTGGTCGAAGAGGGCGACAGCCTTCTGGAGGTGTACGGAACAGCTGAGAACCACATGTTCTGGGCCGCGGAGAGTCAGTTCTACCAGAACGTGTTTGGTGGACCGACATCACTGGACATTGATCCTGCGGACTTTGCGTCGATTCCCGACTTGGCCTACGACAGTTGGATGACGATTGGTGCTGACAGCGTGCATGACAACTCGCTCTCGATCGACAACGTCACCTTCAATGCCTTCAATCAGGGCTCGGCACTCTTCGTCAACAATGGGGGATGGTCTGTGACGCAAGCCAGTGGGCAGGGTCTGGCTGAGCAAGGTCCGGATGGTCAGTGGCGAGTGCTGCTGGCGCAGTTGACGGTGTTCGGTGCACCGAGCACATCGATCATCGGCCAAGCCAACTTCCGCGGCACCAATGCTGATGGCGGCGAGTGGATCGCCGAAGGCGTCTCGTTCGAACTCAATTTCATCCCAGCCCCGTCCGCTTTGGCAGTGCTGAGTTTGGGCATGTTGGCTGGTCGCCGACGTCGCCGCTGATTCCGAGGAAGGGAACGACTCATGACGATTCAGATATCAACAGTTATTGCAACGACGGCTCTTGCGGTACTTCCGGCCACCGCAAATGTCGTATACGAGGTGCAGGAAATCAACCCGAATGATGTCGCCGAGTACGGCAGCTTCGGTATCGACCTGGCACTCGATGGAGATACGGTTGTGATCGGATCTCCGGGCAACGATTTCCTCGGACTCGACTCGGGAGTGAGTTGGGTGTTTGTCCGAGGATGCGATGGTGAGTTCACAGAACTTCAGACGGTCATCGGGAGCGACACCGCTTGGTTTGACGAGTTTGGATATTCGACGGCCCTGCATGGGGAGGTGATGGTTGTCGGCTCGCGACATCACGATGCAGGAAGCGAGGTCGACAGTGGTGCTGCCTATGTGTTCGCCCCGGATGATGATGGCACATGGATCGAGACGGCCAAATTGACAGCGCCAAGTCCAGAGATGGGAGCGAGTTTCGGGTGGAGTGTTGCGACCGACGGCGACACGATTGTGATCGGCGCGAACAAGGCTGACGGCGACGAAGGCCGTGTCTACGTGTTCGATCGCGATGGAGACAACTGGATATTTACGGCCGAGCTTGTGGGCAGCGGTATTGATGCAGGCGATCACTTCGGTCGAGCCGTGGATGTCGATGGAGATACGATTGCGGTCGGCTGCCCCTACTATGCAGCTGGATGTGGGGGGAGCAATCGGTGTGGTTCGCTGTTCATCTTCGATCTTGATGAAGGCGTATGGGGGGAGGTTGATCGCTTGACTCCGTCCGATCAGGCGAATGAAGATTATTTCGGTTGGAAGGTCTCCATCGACGGTGATCGACTTCTCACGACAAGTATCTATGACGACGACATGGGCTGGCAATCTGGATCCGGCTATGTCTTCGATCGGATCGATGGTGTGTGGACAGAGCAATTTAAACTCGTTCCCTCGAACGGCGATGTTCAGGACATGGCGGGCCAGTGTTGCCGCCTGCAGGGAGATGTTGCAGTTCTGGGTGGTTGGTATGGGAACGACGACAAGGGAGCGGCTTGGGTCTGGCGCCAAAATGGTTCGGTCTGGAGTGAGGTTGCGGAACTGAACGCCAGCGACGGCCAAACCAGCGACATCTTCGGGCGTTCCATCGGACTTGATGGCGATTCGGTTCTGGTTGGAGCAAATTGGCATGATGCCGATGGTGTTGCCGACGCCGGTGCCGTCTATGCCTTCGATATCAGTGCAGAGAATCTTCCCGAGGGTGCCTGCTGCACCAATGGCACCTGCGCAATAGGCACCAGAGTTGAGTGCGAGCACTTCGGCGGTGTATGGGTGGGCGACTGGACGGTCTGCGCCGATGTGAACTGTGACGAGGACTGCGCTGCGGATGTCAACGGTGATGACGATGTTGGGGTTGACGATCTTCTGGAAGTGATCGGTGCTTGGGGCCCCTGTCACTGACAGCCGCTGGCCTGTTTGTTGTCCGATCTCATGAGGTTGTGACGGATACCTGATCGCGGACGACGCGGTACGCTATCCGTACACAGGTGTCTCAAGTACGCAGCACCTCGCGAGTACCTGTGATCAAGGACGATATGTCGACAGAAGCAAACCGAGGTCTGGTCCGAGTTGGCAGCAACTACGCACGGTTGTTGACGACGCTTGTTTTCGGAATCATCGTGGCTCCTTTGCTGGCGCGGTGGCTGGGGGCAGATGCGCTCGGTCTCTACCTGCTCCTGCTTGCCCAAGTGGGATTGGCATCCATGTTCCATGAGGTGATTCGGGCCAGTCTGATCCGCGAGTTGGCAGCGGCGTGGCATGGTGAGCGGGACTTTAGTGAAGTATGTGATGCGGCCGTGCTGGTCTGTCTCGGGGTGGTCATCTTGGCGGCCGCCTCCTACGGAATACTGATTGCCGTGATCCCGTTTCTCAATATCGACCCCACGTTTTGGATCGCCGCCCGGTGGATGCTCGTTTTTGAGTTCATTTTCACGGTTGTCAATGTGTTGTGGGCGCCCGCGACAAACATGTTCGTGGTGCGGGAAGAGTTCATTCTTCAGAACTTGTTCTTTGGAATTCGGCGAGCTGACTATCTCATTTCCGTGCTCATTTGTCGTGCTGCTTGGCCGGAGGCATCCCCCGCCGAAGGGTTCATTGTCTTTGCGGGCATTGCTGCCGGGTTGCGGGTGGTCCTCGTGACGCTTCCAGCGTTTTGGATGGCGATGCGGGATCGACGACTCTTCGGTGTGCCTTGGAGGGCCAAGAAGGATTCAATCAGGGCGATCATGGGGACGTTCGGCTGGAATACCGGTACGGCCGTCGCCACCAATCTGCACGATCGGGCGGGGTTGTTCATCATCACCATCTGGTTTGGACTGTTCGGCGCCACAGTCTTCGGCATGGCCACGCGGCTGGTGAGCTATATCCGGATGGTGACCATCGGCATGACCTTCGGGGTCGATGCAGTCGGCGCCCGGCTTGCAGCGAAGTCCGATGGCGGAAAGTCGCTGCAACGCATGCTTCATACGGTATCTCGAATGCATGCATTGATGGCTTGGCCGGCCGCGGTGGCGGCGTTTGTATTGGCTGATGAGTTACTCCGGTTGTGGATCGGCAGTTCACTTGAGGATCCGGAAAAGTACCTTGACGTCATGTCGATGCTGGTGCGGGTCGCGGCACTTGGCTTGGCAGCCCGCGCCATTTCCGACGGATGGGTCTTCCTGCTGTACGGTGCGGGCTACATCAGCAAGTACGCCAAGATCCTGCTCGGTGGCGGTGTGCTCGACCCATTGCTCGCGATTGTGCTCATCACACTGCTTCCCGCTGTGGGCGATGGCGACTCGGCTTGGAGCAATATCGCCGGGCCGTCCTGGGCGATCACCGTGACGTTTGTGGTCTTCCCGGGCATTTGGTTGCCGATTCGTGGCGCGAAGATTCTCAAAGTACCGGTATCGATGTTTCTCCTGCCGACTCTGTGGCCGCTTGTTCTGGCCGTCGTTCTGTCTCCGCTCCTGATCTGGCCGGAGTGGGTGCCGGTGTTCCGCACGTCAGGTGAGGCGTGGGGGCTTCTGGACCTTGGGCTGGGACTGGTGACTTACGCCGCCGTGTACGCAGGATGCGCGTGGATCTTCCTCTTGGCCTCCGAGGAGCGAACGCGAATACTGCGAGCCATGCGCGGGATGGCATCGGGCGCTGGGGGTTGACCCCGTATAGTCCATACCATGACCCACCCTGACCATCCCAATTTGCAGATTCTCGAACACCCTCTGATCCAGGACAAACTCGCTCGTATTCGAGACCGCGAGACAGATGCGGGATACTTCCGTTCGCTCGTCTCACAGGTCGCCGGACTCATGGTGTTTCAGGCGAGTCGGGATCTTCCGACTCGGGCCGAAGAAGTGCAGACGCCGCTTGAGACTGTGCGGGCGTTTCGGCTTGCCGCTCCGGTGACCATCGTGCCGATTCTCCGCGCGGGCATCGGCCTTGCCGATGGTGTGATGTCCTTGATGCCGGAGGCGCGGGTGGGGCACGTCGGACTCTATCGCGACGAAGACTCGCTTGAGCCGGTCAGTTACTACTGCAAACTCCCGGATGATGTTGCGAAGGGGCCTGTCTTCTTGGTGGACCCGATGCTCGCAACAGGTGGCTCGGCAGCTGCGGCGGTGCGGCTACTGCGGGAGAATGGATGCGAGGACATTCGCCTCATCTGCCTCGTGGCGGCGCCTGAGGGAGTCAAGGCCATGTTGGAGGCCGACCCGCGAGTTCCCATCTTTACGGCCGCCCTCGATCGACAACTCAATGACCTTGGGTACATCCTTCCGGGGCTTGGAGACGCGGGAGACCGCATGTTCGGAACCCGTTGAGTCGCTGCCAATTTCAGATAGAGCAAGGCTCGAGTATCGCATCGTTTTGGAGCAGAGAGGGCTTGCCGCCTCAGCCAGACTCGATTGCACCATGCTCGACGCGATAGGCGGTCAGCATGTGTTCGCTGCACTGCAGTAGGCATGCATCACGCTCCGCCTGATCCTGAGTCTGCTGGGCCAACACGAAGGCGCGGGCACCAGCCTCCCACGCCGCTTCATCTGCCGGCGTTGGAAGCGACAGCACATCGCTTGCCGAGAGTTTGATGGCCTTGGGACTGCGAGCAGTTCCGAGGCACCGATGCAGGGCGAGCAGGGATATCAGTGGACAGGCGAGCACGGCGGCGATACGGGGCAGGTCGCTCAAGCGGCGCGCCGTGATCGAGATGATCGGCACACTCGGAAGCCAGCGCCCATCGAGGTCGAGTACCGGCTCAAGGGTGCGGGTCTGTGTCGGAAGCATGAGTTTGGGTACCAACCGAGCCGTGGCCCATTCCTGCATCGATGTGTCAAGCGAGGAAATCACAATGCCGGGACGATTCCACAACTGGCCGAACAGCCGAATCGGACGGTCCCCCCAATAGCAGCGGGCCGAGTCAAGCACGCCCGTCGTGACAACCGGAGCAACTCCATCCTCAAGCGAGGTGCCACATTCGATGATGGCTTGTTTCAGCCCGTAATACTGATCTCGAAAGTCAGCCGTGGCTTCGGCGATATCACCGATGGTGCCCGCATCCTGAAACTCCGGCACATCCGGGAATCCCATCGCAGCGGTGGCCAGCGGCGACCAGGATCGATCACCAGTGCCGATCGTGGCGGATCCACATGCATGTGCAGGCAGATCACGGAATCTGCTCACGTGGCACTCCCGGGGCGATGGTCCTTTTTTGAACACCACCGCGCATGTGAATACATCGGCATCGAAAATGCGTTTCCCGCTGGCCCACGCCGCAGTGGGTGTGCAGGTTTCCAGGAGTGCCGCTCGAACCTGATCCGCATCGCGGGATGCCAACACCGATAGTGGCTGCACCATTGCTAGAAACCCACCATCGTTCACGGCGGCTCGGGCATGCCCGAGAAAGATCGCGGCAAGGTCGGTGTACGGGCCGACCCGCCCACCCAACGCCTTCATCGCGCGGCGGGCCGCCTCGGCGTCCGATGCTTGTTTCAGCGGGCTGCCAAATGGAGGATTTCCCACGACAATGTCGGCGCGACAGTTTCGGATGCCTTCCTCGCCGAGCGCGTCGGTCGTTCGAATACCGGTCGCGGCGGCGTGGTCACCTCCGGCGAGCGATTGAATACGCCCCGCAAGCCACGCAGTGGCGATCTGATCGCTGTCCAAGCCCAGCAGGAGCGGGCCGACATGTCGCCATGCCGCCGATTCGGACTCACCGGTGCGGCTGATATGGCGCCGCACCAAGCGTCGTCCGGCAGCGAGCAGGAACCGGCCCGTGCCGCAGGAAGGATCAAGTACGGTTGGTTCGCAATCTGGATTTTCGGCCAACCAGAGATCAAGCGTGTGATCGAGGATGAAACCAACGAGCATCGGCGGCGTGTAATAGGCACCCGCTCGCTGCCGAGCGGCCTTGCCTGTTGTTCCTTCACAGCGGAGCATGCTGCCAAGGTCTGGGATCAATCGCTCCAACTCCGGTTGCTCAGATCCGCAGGATCTCATGTAGACGGCAGCTGCATGGAGTAAACGCTCGGCATCGTTTTTGCAGGTGCTGTCCAGTTCATCTGCAAGCGTTGTGATCTGCCTGATCAAGGGTTCCAGCATGGCCATCATGGCATTCACCATAGACCACCCGGCGTTTGAGCGGTGACAATTCCTTGCTGAATTGGTGTGGTATTGTGCTGGACTGGTTGGTAACTATTTGCAATCTCATTTTAAAGGGTCTCGCCATGCATACTCGCCATTGTCTCTCCCTCATCGCCACCACTGTCCTGCTGTGTACTGGCTTCAGTTGTTCATCCGGGTCATCAGCCCCCTCAACCGATGGACAGCGACTGGACAGTGCCAATGCCTCCGCCACAGCCATCAAGAACTTTCGCAATGATTCCAAAGTGTCGAAGTTCTTTGACTCCGCGTTTGCCTATGCGGTTTTTCCAAAGATCACCAAGGGTGCCCTCGGACTCGGCGTGTCTGACGGTAATGGCGAGGTGCACAGGAATGGGCGTCTTGTCGGGTATGCCAAAGCAACGAGTGTGACGATCGGTGCACAGATCGGCGGACAGACATTCTCGGAGATCATCTTCTTTGAGAATCGCTTCGCCTTCGACAAGTTCACCAATGATCAACTCACCGGGCAGGCTTCCGCGGCCGCCGTTGCTGGAAAAAGTGGAAATTCTGCCATGGCCGATTACAGCCACGGTGTTGCCATTTTTACAAGCAACAACGATGGCCTCATTTTGGCGGCTGACATCGGTGGCCAGAAGTTCCACTATACGGCCAAGTAACGGAGAACTGGGGCAACGACTCCACCATTTGTCCACCGAGTTCTCCACCGACTCGTCCACGATCTGGTGGTCGCTTGCAAGGTGGAGTTGCCCATCGTATTACTACACACGTTGTCGCTGCCTGTTCGACCGGGGCGGACTGGCGCAAGGCTCTTTGAAAAGCGGAGAAGTACGTGTCGGACGGCGAAGAACGCCCCCGATCTGGAACGGAGAGAGGTCGAAAGACCGAACTCGACGCGCGTGGTTTCCCGACATTCCACGATGCGGATCACCGGATACCGGGAAGCACCCGTTCTTCACAGTCACATTCGGGCAAACCGCGGAGAAACCGCGCAATGCACTGCAGAACCGGATGGTTGCCGGCAGGACCAATGCTCCCGAGGAGTGCTTCGGCACTTGTGCTTCGGTACATGCCCGCGAAAGCGGGAAGGCGACATTGGTGACCACCAGCAACGGATCAACGACTCAAGAAAGCGAGCACGATGCCCACGCCCTCAAAAGCGTATGGCAGCGAGCACGTGAGCCGATGATTGTGACAGTCCAAACCTCGCCATGCGAAGATCGAATCGTGTCCTGCACGAGACGAAGGAAGCAGAGGACGAGGAGTTTGAGGGCAGCATGATTTGCCCAGGCCGGCGGTTCCGGCGGCCTGAGCAAAAAGATGTTGTGAACCACCTCACGCGACCAAGTCGAGCAGCAGACCGATGCCCCACACCGGACGTGGAGCGACAACGCACATTCGTGTGCAGCGTCAAGGTCTGTGGAAGTCTTGCCAAGACCGCGAGGAGGATCTGATGCCGAGCGACCTGAGATCCGTGCAGCCGACGGGAGGCACGGGAGCACCGAATGTCAGGTCACGCAGAGGCATCGCTCAAAGGGAATGGAGCGTACATGCAAGAACGTCCCCAGGAAGCGAGGCATCGCGAGGGGAGACGCAGCCATTCCAAGGACACCGACACGCCCGATGTGCACCGGGTAAGGCAGGGTCGCCTGCCGAGATCACCGCGAGCACCGATCATCGCAGGAGTCGAAAGACACTGCAATGACGATCGGCCCGGCTCCGACCCGGTCGAACAGTCAGCGACATCCTCGAGTGTGGGGGGGCCCCCATCACTCGGGGGAGGAGAGAAGAAGCAAGGACGAGTCCGTTAGGACTCGTCCTTGCGTTTTTGGTGGGTGATGTTTCTCTTCCTCCCACGAAGTGGGGGAGACGTTCACAGAAAGGAGACGGGAGAATTGCGTTTCGATCTGCAACCGAACACATCCGTCCGTGAATGACACGTTACTTCAGTTGTTCTGTTCTTCCGCTTCCCTGACGGCCTCACGGTCACCCGGCGCGAGATCCATCCATCGGCAGCGTCGGTGGTACTTCTTCTTCCTTTGTGGGCACCATGAACTCCATCGAGGTAATCCATGCTTTCGGGATCTTCTGCACCGCGCCAACCTGGTCCGGGGCCCGGGAATCGGTCAACGCAACGAACTGCTCACACTCATGAATCAGCAGCCCAACCGTGTGCACCGTGGCGAGCGGTCGCAGCGCGAATTCCACCATGTCCTCCGGATCTTCCCATCCAGGGCCACCCCGGGCCTCGGCATCGACCCAATTGACCGACACGACCGGCCACACCCGGGCGAGCGCCCGATCGGCGTCATCCGAGTGGGTGGGATTCGTGTTGTCGCTGGCTGGCCTGATATGTGGCATTCGGGAACCTCCAACATGGACAATGCTGCTGCCTTCCGGGATGTTTCGGGGGGAATCGATAGACTGCCCAGTGAGCCCTTCGAGGCTTCAAAAAAGGCCTTTTTTCAGGAGCATTTTTGTGCCTAGGTTGGGACTGACATGGTTTGGACGGGGAGTACTGGTACTCCTGATCTCTGGGACGATGGCGGCGTCTCCACCTCCGGTGGAGGTGCCGGCCCTCGCGCTGCCTACGGCGAACTGGATTCTGAAGGTCGGGCAGGTTGAGCATGAGAGGTTGAGTGGTCTGATACGTGCCGCTGCCAGTGGCGAGATGGCGACGCTCGCCCGCATCCTCGAAGAAGAGGGTGGAAACCCGAATGCGGTTGGGCCGGTATTACAGGATGGCCTGCGGGTCAGTCCACTGGGAGTTGCCGCTGCTCGCGGCGACGTGGCCATGGTGAGAGTTCTCCTCAAGTCTGGCGCGGTGCCGAATGGGCCGCCCGGGGCGCGCCCTCCACTGTGGAACGCGGCGGTTGCCTGCCGACTCGATGTAACGCAGGTGCTCGTCAATCACGGTGCTTCGGTCAGCATCCGTCGCGGAATCCGTGGCATGACACCATTGCTCGCCACGTGTCAGGGTGCCTGTCCATCGGTCGCTCGCCTGTTGATCGAACACGGTGCCGATCCACATGCCGGCACGATCGATGGGGTGACGCCGCTCATGGCGGCCGCGTGGTGGGGATCCCCCTCGGTGCTGCAGGAACTCCTTCGCCATGACCCGGACCTGCTCGCGACGGATCATACTGGTCACGACGGTGTGTACTTTGCCGCGCTTCGCGGTCACGCCGACTGTCTCAAACTCCTGCTCGACGCGGGCGCTACTGCCGATCGCGCGACGATCCACGGATGGACCGCGCTCATGGCGGCGGCCCGGAGTGGGTGTACCTCGTGCGTTACGCTCCTGCTCGATCATAATGCAGACCCCGACGCATCCCTCCCCGATGGCTGGTCACCCATGCAGGAGGCGGCGCGACACTGCCATGCGGACGTGATGAAACAACTGCTCGCGGTTGGGGCATCCGTCGGTATCACCCGTTCACGCTGGCCCAC
>DOVP01000250.1:1773-15084 GCA_003520025.1 Phycisphaerales bacterium | reverse complement strand
GTTGGACCAAGGCTTCGGAACTGCCGGGTTCACAATGATCAGATCGGCCTTTGCGAAATCCGCCGCGGTGTGCCTGCCCAGGACCAAGCGGCACCGCTGGTGCTCAAACTCGCTCAGCGAGGGCCCAAGCGTCTGCTCGTCCCGCAGGTCGGTGATTGTGACATCCGCACCCTGCTCAAGCAGCCACGAGACGCATCCCACGCCGCCACCAAAGGTGCCGAGCCCCATCACCACAACTCGTTGGTCTGCGAGTGTCGCCATGGGGCGATGGTACGTACCATTTACCTGTCACGATGAGTGAGGAACGTTCCAAATTCGAACCGCAACCGGCTCCACACAAGACCTCGGCCATGGCCGTGATCGCGTTGGTACTGGCCGTTCTGCCGATGTGCGTGCCGCTGAACCTGATCGGGTCGGTGCTGGGCATGGTGGCACTTGCTCGAGTGAAGGCTGCTGGCGGTCAATTGCGAGGAAGAAGGGCGGCAAGGGTGGCGATCTGGGGCGGCATCATCGCGTCCGTTGCGGGATGGTGGGCGTGGACGAACTTGGCGGAGTGGGGCGAGCAGGCGATCCATCAGACTGCAGCCGAAACGACCAGGGATTTCCTCAAAGATGCTGCCGAAGGTCGTCCGCAAGCGGCTCTGGCTCGCTGGTCACCTTCTTCGCCGCCGCCACCGCGGCCGAGCGAAGGCGACGTGGTGGCTTTTGGCGCGTCCATCGCCACGCTCGGCGAAGTGAAGAGCGTCGGCATCGTGTCAATGCAACCCATGCCCGGCACCGGCATCTGGCAGCCGTTGTGGTCCGCGTGGCTGGATGTCGTCATCGGTGATGCGCACTATGACGGCTCTGCCCAGTACGAACTGCAACCTGCCGCCGGCTCGATCTATCCGCGGGCGGTGCTTCGGCAAGTACTCATTGACGGGCCAGAGGGTGACGTGTCACTTCCTCCCGGTGCCGTGGAGCCAGCCCCTTGAGTGATGGCCGCGGACGATTGAGCGCTTGGTCGGTGGTCGCCATCGTGTTGGCGATTGGGCTGTGTCCATTCGTGACCGCTGCGGCGATACCGGCTGGATTATTGGCGCTGCGGGATGTTTCAAGAAACGGGCGGCGGGGACGGCGTCTGGCCATCGCCGCCATCGTGCTCGCTGCGGTGCTCACGCCGATCACGACCATCGGGGCTCTGTGGTGGAACAATCATGTCCGAACACCCTTGCTGGAGGGTCCGGCCCAACTGATCGCAGAGGGGCAACACGGCGATGTGGCGGCGTTTCTCGAAGGAACTTCCAGCAGTGAATCACAAGAGGCTGCGGCAGGATTTCTAGCGAGTCTTACGAAGCAACTCGGCATCATCCGATCAACCCGCCCAGTTGAGCGGCCCGAGGCTGAGGCATCGCCCGAGGGCGATGACACAGCCGTCGGCTGGTGGATGTGGGTACGGTATGAGGCGATGTTCGAAGACGGCGCGGTACCGATGCGAGCGAGATTCCTGCTCAGCGACCCCGAGCGAGGCTGGGTGACGGCGTTTGATCGGTTTGAGGTCACGACACCGGAGGGCGGGTCTCTTGTCTGGCCGATCGGAAAATCCGTGGGCGAAGATCAGTGAGCGATTCAGATGTTGTGATCGAGATGAAGGATGTCGTCAAGCGGTTTGGTGATCAGACCGTTCTCGATGGCGTCAATATCGAAGTTCGCCGCGGCGAGACGGTTGTCATCATGGGCGGCTCGGGCTGTGGCAAGTCCACGACGCTCAGGATCATGATCGGGTCGCTTATTCCGGAGGAGGGGCATGTGCAGGTACTGGGCAAGGATATTGCGATCCTTGATGAGAATGAACTCAATGGCGTTCGCAAACGGTTCGGCATCTTGTTTCAGTCCGGGGCACTCTTCAATTCGATGACGGTGGCCGAGAATGTGTCGCTCATCCTAGAGGAGCACACCGACCTCGATGCGTCCATCATCGACATGATGGTCAAGATCAAATTGGAACTGGTGGATCTGCGAGAAGCAGCCGAGAAGTACCCCGCGCAGATCAGCGGCGGGATGAAGAAGCGTGCGGGGCTCGCTCGGGCACTGGCGCTTGATCCGGAGATCCTGTTCTATGACGAGCCAAGTGCCGGTCTGGACCCGGTGACCTCGGCCTCGATCGATCAGTTGATGATCGACCTCACCAAGCGGCTCGGCGTGGCCAGCGTCGTCGTCACCCACGAGATGGATTCGGCCTTTACGATTGCCGATCGGATGGTGATGTTGCATCAAGGGCGGGTTCTCATGAATGCACCTCGGGCCGATTTCGAGGCCTTGCGGGACTGGCCTGAAGATCGTCTTGGCGAATTGAACGAGAATCAGCAGTTGATTCGGCAGTTTCTGCGAGGCGCCCCCGAGGGGCCGATGACCGAACACGCCCAAGGAGCCGACAACTCGTATGCGGCCGATTTGCTCGGCATCGACAACAGCAAACTGACAGGTGGTCGATCCGTGCAATCCACTCGAGGTGTCCGGTCTTCTGGGGAGGTAGGATTCTGGCAGGGTCTGTTCAAGGGCGAATCCAAAGCGAAAGGGAAGTCCTGATATGAGCGCACGGAACAGCGAGAACAACATCAAGGCGGGGCTCTTCGTATTCGTGTCGATCGCGGTGGGCGTGGCGGTCATTTTCATTCTCGGCGACCTGTGGGGCGCGATCACTGGCCCATCGATGACGAGTTATCGCGTGAACTTCACGGTTCGAGATGGTGTGGGCTTCCTCAAGCCAGGCAGCGTCGTTCGGGTTGGTGGACTATTGATGGGGCATGTCGATTCGGTCGGACTGAAGTTGGATCAGAATCCGGAGCGAACCATCGAGATTGAGTTCTCGCTGCCGAGTGAAGTGGAACTGTATTCCAACGCTGTCGCGTCGATTCACAGTGGTCTGATCAGCGGAGACTCCCATATTCTGATCTCGTCGGTCGGGTGGGCGGCATCCCACCGCACGCCGCTTGATCAGGGCGAGCCCGGAACCCACCTCGCGGCGGGCGACGAACTGAAAGGGACTCCTTCAGGTGGCATGCTCGGATCGTTGCTCGGTCCCGACGCCGCCAAGATCACCGATACAATCAATCATGTCGAGGCAATTACAAACCAGTTGCGGAAGACGGGATATGTGCTTGAGTGGATTCTCGGCAAAGATCAAGCGGCCTCGATCGCGACCGGAGTCGATACGCTCGGCGAAGTGTTCGAGAAGATGGGTGACGACGGCTATGTCATCGAATGGGTGCTTGGCGAGACAGCCGGCGGCGACATCAAGACGCTTGTAACGAGAGTGAAGTCCGACTGGATAGGGGCGGACGGCAAGCCCGGTTGGTCGGATGAAATCAGTACCGTGCTCGATCAGGGCGGCAATTTGGCCAAGATCGTGGAGGATGTGCAATCGTTCATTGATGCCAACAAGAAGAAGTTCCAACTCATCATTGATGATGTCACCGCTGCGGCTGAAGATGCCGAGGTGGTGATTGCAGAACTTCGCGCCAATGCGCCGCTCTGGGTCGCGGATATTGGAGGAACACTCGCGAATCTTGATCTCTCCTCGCAGCAGTTGTTGCTTCTCACGCAGGAGGCGAGAAATGCCCCATGGCGTTTGCTGTATACGCCGAGCGAACATGAAGTCACAAACGAGTTGCTCTACGAGGCCTCTCGCAACTTCGTCTTCGGCGCCGCCGATCTGAAGTCTGCTGCCGAGAGCATGGATCGCCTTGTACAGACTCGAGGCGATGATCTCTCCACGGATGCGCGTGATTTTACTTTGGTGCGAGACAATCTCAACGCAGCTGTGCAGCGGTACGAGCGGGCGCAGAAGCAACTGTCTCAGGTGCTGCATGGCGTGGCGAATCCGGCCGAGAAGTGAGCGGCCCACTGCCGATCACCGACCTCGATGACCCACGGGTGGAGGTCTTCCGGGATGTACGTGATCGCGATCTGCGTGGCCGTCAGGGCATCTTCATGGCCGAGTCGGAGATGGTCGTGCGGCGGCTGCTGCGAACGCCAGAGCGGCTGCACAGCCTGCTGCTCTCGCCCGCCAAATTCGAGCGGTTGGCCGATGCGATGGGGAACCTGCCCGCGGAAGTGGGGGTGTACGTGGCCGACCTTGAGGTCATGGAGCAGATCGCAGGCTTCCATATTCACCGCGGAGTACTTGCTGCCGGATGGCGTCCGAGCGAACAGGATGTCGCGTTTGATCGGCTGCTTGAGCGGGTTCCCGGGGAGGAGCCGTGTCTGATCCTCGCTGCTGCCGGCATCAACAACTCCGACAACATGGGCGGCCTGTTTCGAACCGCGGCAGCCTTTGGCGTTGATCACATGCTGCTTGCGGAAGGCTGCTGCGATCCGCTGTATCGCAAGGCGATTCGTGTATCGATGGGGCATGCGCTGAGCGTGCCGTGGGCGGAGTGTGTGGATCTTCCCGAAGCGGCGGGGATGCTGCGGTCCGAGCGCGGCTTTCGGATCGTTGCGGTCGAGTCAGGTGAGGGGGGGACGCCCCTGGACGGGTGCGAGTTCGGCGAACGGACCATCGTGATCGTCGGCGCCGAAGGACAGGGACTCGATCGTTCCGTGCTTGATATCGCCGATGACATCGTGGAAATTCCAATGGCGGCAGGTGTGCCGTCGCTGAACGTGGTGGTGGCCGCCGGGATTGTGATGAACCGGATCAGGCACCACTCCGGAGCCCAAGGCCGAGCGTGAACTCTATCGGTCATCTCCCCCGCGTCGGTGACTGGCCTCTATTGCGCCGTCGCTGCAACCTCGATCGGATCCGACACGCCGAGGTCGAAGCGTTCGATGCCGGCCCCGAGGGCGTTGAGTTGTGCTTCGAGTTTCACATACCCGCGATCGACGTGGTAGATCCGCTGCACGATCGTTTCGCCTCTCGCGGCGAGGCCGGCCATGATGAGGGCTGCCGATCCACGCAGGTCGCTGGCCATCACGGGAGCGCCGATGAGTTGTGGCCCGCCCTGCACAACGACGGTTGGCCCTGCTCTGAAGAGTTTGGCGCCCATCCGAGTCAGTTCCGATACATGCAAAAACCGATCCGGGTAAATCCGCTCGGTCACGATGCTGTTGCCGTCGGCAAGGCACAGCAGGGCCATCATCTGGGCTTGCAAATCCGTGGGGTATCCCGGATACGGCTGGGTCGTAAACAGCACCGGCTTCAATCGCCGCTCGCTGCTGATCTTGACGGTACACCGCTCTGCTGATTCGGTGTCGTTGAGCCGCTGCACATGGACACCAGCGAGGGTGAGTCGGTCGAGGACGGCGAGCAGGTTGTCGTACGGGAAGTTGGTGAGTATGGCGTCGCCGTTGGTGATGGCCACCGCCATGGCGAGGGTGCCGGCGACGATGCGGTCGGGGATCACGCGGTAGTCGACTTCGCCAAGTGACTTGACGCCATGGATCTCGATCCGTGGCGTGCCGGCGCCGCGGACATCGGCGCCCATTGCATTGAGCATGCTCGCAAGCCCGGCGATCTCCGGCTCGCACGCGGCGCTTTCGATGATGGTGCGGCCTTCGGCGAGTACTGCAGCGGACATCACATTGGCCGTGCCCAGGACGGTTGAACCGAACGGGCCGCCAAGGAAGATCGTCGCGCCCTTGAGCTGATCTGCCCGCGCGATGATGTCACCACCATCGAGTTCAATCGTGGCGCCGAGTGCTTCGAGTCCTCGCAGATGCAGATCAACCGGCCGATCGCCGATCGCGCAGCCTCCGGGCATCGATACGCGGGCTTCGCCGCGGGCTGCGAGCAGGGGCCCGAGCACGCAGATGCTCGCCCGCATCGTGCGGACGATGTCGTAGCGGGCGTGGCTCGCGGTGGGATCGATCGTTCGGATCGTGATGTCCCGATCATCCTGCTGCACCTCGCAGCCGAGTTCCCCGAGCAGGCGGGCCATGTTGTCGATGTCTGAAAGCGGCGGCACATCACGAAGTCGGACTGTGCCGGTCGAGAGGATTGCGGCGGCCATCGCGGGGAGCGAAGCGTTTTTCGAGCCATCCACGGCGAGTGTGCCGCTCAGGCGGGCGCTTCCCTGAATCCGCAATGCATCCATACCGCGTCGCCTCCTTCATTGTGCCAAACCCTACATGCGGCAGATCATTGCGCCACAAATATCTGATCGGCGTTTGGCGGGAGTGAAGTGGAATCCTACGTTCAGGGTGTCCCACTGTGTGGAGGAATCGTGATGACAAATGGCAATCGATGGATCAAATACGGACTGACCGGTGTGCTTGGAGCAGCGGTGCTGGGCATTGGTGCAGCGCAGGCGAGCGCTCCTCAGATTATTGAGTTGACCGGTACAGTTCGGGACTTCCACGAGCGGACTGCGAATCCACCATCTCCGCAGCGGGCTCATCCGGACTTCGAGAAACAGCCCGATTCGGGTTTCGGCCACTACTGCGGGAATATAGAGCTGCAACTTGACGATAATGGCAAGCCGGTCTTTACGGGGGATGGGTGGAAGATGAATTCGCAGGCCCAGGACAGCCAGGGGCGACCGATCTGTTGGGCGCTGGTCGATTCAGATCTGGGTGATCAGGCCGAGAACCGCGGCGTCAGCGACAAGGGTGGCATCAAGAATCGTCGAACCTTCAAGCGGTGGTTCCGGGATCGCCCTGCTTGGAATATGTCTCAGACGCTTGATCTGACCTTCAACCTGCAACCCGACGGGACCTATGTGTTCGATGACACCCTGGATCCTCAGTATCAAGCCCTCGGCGGCTTCTTCCCCATCGAGGGTCAGTTGTTCGGGAACCCCGGCGGCTCCCCCGACCGGAACTTCCACTTCACCTTCGAACTGCATACCGAGTTCACCTATCAGGAGGGTACTGGGCAGTTCTTCCGATTCGTTGGTGACGATGACGTATGGGTCTTCATCAACGGCCAGTTGGTGATCGATCTCGGCGGCGTCCACGCCGCGACCGAGCAGTACGTCGATATCGAGCGGCTTGGCCTCGTCGATGGCGAGGACTACACGCTCGACTTTTTCTTCGCCGAGCGGCACCGCACCCAATCCAACTTCCGCATTGTGACTTCGCTGCAGTTGGACGACCCGTGCACGCCTTCGATTACGGCGGCGTTTGACTGAGCGCGACCCCCGACTCCCGAGAGGCGGGGCGTAGCCGCCTCTAATACACCTCGACCATGCACCGCTCGGTCGGCTTCACCCGCTTGATCGTCGCCTTGTCGGCATCGGCGAGGCTGAATGAGTCATCCGGCAGTTGGAGGTATTCGTTGGCAACGCCGAGCGTCTCAAGCAGGCGGTAGATGCCGACTTGCATGCCTTCGATGCCGCAGATGTAGAGGAGGGTCCGTTCACTGGCGAGCACGCGATGGAAGGGATCTTCGGTTTCCGCGATGTACTGGTCGACGTACATCCGCCGTCCGAGTTCGGGCCTGCTGATGACGGTGTGGTAATGGAATCTCTCATGCTGCTCGGCGAGACTGGTGAAGTAGGCGTCATACATGAGGTCGGTCCCATAGGGCACACCGACGACCAGGTGGATCTCGCTCTGGCATGATCCCTCCGGGTTCTCAAGCAGTTCCTTGATCATTCCACGGTAGGGCGCGATGCCGGTTCCCGTGGAGACGAAGACGAAATCGTGCTGCGAAGGATCCAGTGGCAGCAGAAATCGTTTGCCTGCAGGGCCGGATATCAGCACCTCGTCGCCGACCTTCAGATCGCACAGGTAATTGCTGCACAGGCCGACGAACAGGTGATGATCGTCCGAGCCCTCTTCCCAGTACTCGTCGATGAGCCGCTTGCATGTGGTCGAAACGACGTTGCCCTCGCCGTCCTCGCCCCAGCTCGGCGCCGAGATCGAATACAGTCGGACCGCGTGCGGCTTGCCCTTCTCGTTCAGCCCCGGCGGGATGATCCCGAAGGACTGGCCTGCGCGGAAATTGCCAGCGAGGGGGGTGCCGGACACATCGATGGCAATGTGCCTCACATAGGAAGCCGAACGGCCCTTCAGGCACGGGGTAGAGCCGACGATGCGCCCGACCGCCGGTTCCTTGGGCTTGACGACGTTCAGTTGACACTCACCGAAAACGGGGCTGGCCATGCTCATGAGGGGGGGGAGGATAGCAGCCAAGCAGGTTCAGCGGTCGCTTTGGAGCATTTGAACATCTCGCCCGCTGGGCGATTGGAACACCGCCAAATCGAACTCCGGCACCGCTGCGAGCAGGTGGTCGAAGATGTCGGCCTGAATCTGCTCGTACTGAACCCACCGGTTGTCATTGGTGAAGACATAGACCTGAATGGGTAGACCCTGCGGCGTCGGATCGAGATGTCGGATGAGGAAGGTGAAGCCCTCCTGATGCACCTTGGAGTGCTGTTGAAGGTAGGCCTCGATGTAGGCCCGGAAGACGCCCACATTGGTCTGCTGGCGGCCATTGATGTGGCGGCTCGTATCAACCCCGTGCTCGGCGTTCCATGCATCGACTTCCGCGATCGTTTGATCGAGATAGTCGGCCAGCACCGTAAATTTGCGGAACCGATCTAGGTCATCGCGGTCGACGTACCGGATCGTCTCGATATCGATGTTGATCGAGCGTTTGATGCGGCGACCACCCGACTCGGACATCGCCCGCCAGTTGGTGAAGGGGTTGGTGATGAGGTCATAGGCAGGCACCATTGAGACGGTCGCGTCGAAGGCCCTGATCCGAATCGTCGTCAGCGTGATCTCCTCGACATCACCGTCCACACCGCGGCTGGGAATGGTGATCCAGTCCCCAACGCGGACCATGTCGTTGGTGCTCACCTGAATGCCCGCGACTAGGCCGAGGATCGAGTCCTTGAAGATCAACATCAGCACGGCCATGACGGCACCAAGTCCCGAGAGGAACCACAGCGGCGACTGGGAGAACAACACACTCAGAACGAGTACAACGGCCACGAAACTCAGCAGTATTTTGCCTGCCTGCGAAAGGCCCGTGGCCGGGATCTTGTTCTCCAATCCATGTTGATGCACGAGTGCTTCGCCGACTTCCAGCAATCCGAAGGACACCCTCAGCAGCACGAAGATGACGTAGATCTCCAGCAGTGGCCGCAGCCACCAACTGACACCGTATTGTTCGAATGCGGGCATGGCGAACGCCAGGATCGCGACAGGGACAAGCTGCGAGAGTCGATGAAAGACCTTGTGTTCGACCATCGCCTTGGCCCAGTCGGACTCTTTGCGGCGAAGTGTCGTGTCCACGATCTTGTGGATGAAGAATTTTCCAACGAAGTTGGCAGCGATGCATACCACGATCACTACACCCACGCTGATCGCGCCCGCGACGACTTCTGCCCACGTGGGGCCCAGTCCCCATCCGGCCGCCGTGGAGTGCAGCCAGCCGATTCCATCCTTCACCAAATCACTCGCGACGTTTTCGCCGATGAGGTGTTCAGTGACGGACGTTGAAGTGGAGTCGGGAGTGGGGGGTGGAGTGGGGGGTGGAGTGGGGGGTGGAGTGGGGGCGGTCATGTCGGGAGGGTAAGGGTTCCAGCACCATTACGGAACCGTCGCCAAGCGTGAATGCTCGGGGGTGGCTGCTTATTCCATATCCCCAAGCGTCCGCCAGACAAGCAGTCCAACGGCCACCATCCCGACCGTCACGATGATTGCGATCACGACGCGGGCCTTGGGTGCACGCTCGGCGGTGTATCCGGCAGTTGTCTCAGCAGCGTACTGATCGCCGCTTCCAACTGCGCATCGCGACCGGTCGCCTCGTCTGCCGGCAGCCGCTCCACGCGCACATCCGGGATCGCGCCGCGGCTCTCCATGTCGGTTCCGTCCGGCAGATACCACCCTCGGAAGGGTTGACGAACGCGGGTGCCGTCGATCAGTTTGAATGATCCGGTTGAAATGACGCCGCCATAGGTTTCTTCGCCCACGAGCGGGCCACGGCCGATTGTCTTGATGGCGTGGCTGAAGATCTCGGCGTTGCTGAAGGAGTTCTCGTTGCACAGCACGACGATCGGGCGGCTGTAGCCGTAGAGCAGGCGCCGATCGCGTGGATAGGAGTCGGGGCGAAGGTCAGCCGGATCCGCTCCGCGAGGCATCGTGAAGGCGTGGGCCGGGGCGGTCAGGCTTGCCAGCAGGATGTCGGTCGTGAATCCGCCGCCGTTATCCCGCACATCGATGACGAGTCCTTCCTTGCCATGCGCGGCCGCGTACAAGTCCTGCTCGAACTGATGCACGCTCGGCATGCTCATGCCTCTGATATGCAGATATCCGAGACGCCCGTCACTGAGGGCCGTCACCTCATCGCGGCGAGCGGCGAGTTCCGCTTCCCTCGCGAGATTCCCTGTGACTCCATATGAGATCGGCTTGAGCAGCACCGTATGTGTTTCGCCATCGCGGAGGAGGTCCACCAGAATCTCGCGGCCGAGCGTCAATCCCATCGCAGTCCGCAGATCACGGACGCGCTGTCCATCGCGGGCGAGCGTGGTGCCGTCTACCGCGAGAATGACATCACCCGCCTGCAGGCCGCCTTCCTTTCGGTCGGCCGGGCCGTCCTTGAGCACCGCAGTTACTTCATAGCCGTCATCAGTCGCCGCGGTCTCGACCCCGAGGTATCCCATACCGCTTCGCGGTCCGGTGTGGTCAAATCCGCCATAGATGCCCGTGTGCGAGCCGTTGACCTCGCCGAACAGTTGATCGACTACCCGATTGAAGGCCTGGCTCGTGCGTGTCTGCGCCGCAAGGTCGGCATACCGCACCGAGATCGCCTCCCAGTCGAGCCCCTTCATGGTCGGATGGTAGAAGGTGCGTCCGAAGGTCCTCGCGGTCTCCTCGAACTTCTGACGCTGCTCGGAGGCGACATCGATCTCGGCATCAGCATCAATGGGCCATGTTTCGGCCTTGCCGCCGGCGGAAGGTGCGTGCTTGGCGGTACCTCCCGAGACGAACGTGACCTTCTTGCCAGAGAGATCCCCACGCACGTTCGACACGCCCACGGAGGTGAGTTTCTTCTGCTCTTCGCCGCGGTGGTCGATTTTCCAGAGCCCCTTGTCACCATCGATGGTGCCGCTGAAGACGATCGTGTCGCCGCCCGGTGTGAGGTAGAGATCGTCCTCGCTGCCCTCGTGTTTGGTCAATCGTCGGACGCGTTTCCAAGCGGTATCGAGGTCGGTGAAACTGAGTACGGCAGGCTCGTCGGTGGTCTCTTTCGCTGCCTTTTCGTCTGTCGTTCCTTCTGGTGTGTCGGAATCGGCCTGCTCATCTTCGTCTTCTGGCAGGGGGATGATCTTTTTCTTTCCGGCCGCCTTGACCGTTTTCTTGTAGTAGGCATCCAACTCGTAGTCGGTCATGTCCTCGAGGGACGGGTCGAGCACCATGGCCCACACGTCGTAGTCCCAGTTGTCTCCCATGCGATTGCGGTCGCTCAGGAACACCAGCACCTTCCCGTCATCGCTCAGCCGCGGGGCTCGGTCGATGTCCGGATGTCGCGTGAGATTGGTCGTGGATTGCGGGGCCTGTGTGTCCATGAGCCAGATGTCATTGTTGAAATCCAGATCGCTGACCGAGTACACGATGTGCCGTGAGTCGCTGGCCCACCGCACTTCGGGGGCATCCCAACTCTCCAGCAGCACGGTGTCCTTACCCGAGTCAAGGTCTCGCAGCACGAGGTCACCGATCCCGCGTTGGTAGAGCAGCGTGGTGCCGTCCGGGGAGGGCATCGGCCGCGAAGCAGCCGGGATCACCTCTTGCACATCGAATCGCAACCCCCCGGCCCACCGCTCGCCGCTCGTATTCGGCTCGGGTTTCTTCTTGGTGTCTTTCTTCTCGGCGTCTTCTTTGTCTGCGTCATCCTTTTCGTCGCCCCCCGGTTCGTCCACAGGTTCGTCCACCGAGTCATCCTCGGTTTCCTCGGCGGTCTCCTCTTCGCCTTCATCTCCCGCTTCGTCGTCATCTTCCTGCTCGTCTTCCGGGGCGAGGTCCTTCCTCTCAAGGCTCACCGTGGCCTCCCAGATGCCCTCATCCCCACCGGTGTCGCTGGTAAACCACAGCCGCATCCCATCTGGCGACCAGGCGATCTGTTTCTGTCTTGCGTGGTCTGCGGTCACTCGGCGGGCTGGATGATCGTCCTTGACGCTGCGAACCAGTACCTCGCCGCGGGCGACCACGGCGACAGCCTCGCCCGAGGGGTGCAGGGCGACCTCTCCGACCTTGCTGTCGAGCCGCTCGATGCGCCGGTCGAGCGTGGACGTATCGCCGCTGCGCCGGACGGTGATGGTCTGGGGCGTGGCGTAGGGACTGTCGAGGTTCAGTATGGCCAGTTGATCCCAGAGTCCGATGACCGCGGTGGATCCGTCTGCCGAGACCGAAAGGTCGCGGGCCCCGTGGCCGACGGTGCCTTTGTGAGCACCGCCCAGATTCGTTCGGTTCACGGCATCATCGAAGGTACCGCCCTCGGGGATGATCCAGATGTCGTTCTGTCCATCGGCTGAGGACAGCAAGGCCACCGACCCGTCCGGCCGCGGGAAAGCCTGTCCTTCGTTGCTCCGGGCATCCGAGAGTCGCGTGAATTCCCCGCTGTCCAGATCCATTGTCCACACATCTCGGTTGGCACTGCCGCGATAGGCCGGCCGCTCCCAGGGCGCATTGCCGCGGGTCATGTACAGCGTGCCATCGTGAATGCGTGGTGCCCGGCCGTGGGCGGTGGTGGGGCGGGTGACTGGTCCGCCATCAAGCGGGGCCTGATAGAGAAGCGGCGCTCGAAAGATTGTTGGGTCTGCGTAGGAGTGAAACAGCACTGCAGTCCCCTCTGGTGTGAATCCAGAGAGCGCTTGCCAACGGTCCGAACTTGTCAGTCGTGTGATTGGTCCGGCTGCGACGAGCCGCCCGTCTTCGGCGGCCAGCGGCAGCGTGTAGATGTTTATCGTGCCGTCCCGATCCGACTCGAAGGCGAGCGTCCGTCCGTCCGGTGAAATTACGGACCGCAGTTCGCTTGCCGGATGGCTTGTCAAACGGTTCGCCGCGCCGCCGCTGGTGGGGGTCGCCCAGAGATCGCCCCGGTCCGAATAGACCACAAAGTCGCCGCTGGGGCCCAGTGAGGGGTACTGCGGGAATCCGCCCTCCATATCGAACCAATGGTCGGGGCCGGGAGCGGCCGTCAAGAGGGCCAGAATGAGCGCGAACATGCGAGGAATCTCCGAGAAAGACACTGCGAAAGTGGGGGGTTGTAGCAGGATTTTCACCGGCGAAGGCTGCCTGCGAGGAAGTCTTATTTTGCAGATTGGATTGTTTATCCCTCCTCTTTGTCTTGATTGGCACTTTTACGCGTCCCATCGGTTTCGC
>DOVP01000250.1:0-1363 GCA_003520025.1 Phycisphaerales bacterium | reverse complement strand
AAAAACACCCAAGAATTGCATTGACGAGGTCGTCGAACTCCGGCACAGTGCTTGGTGGAGGATCCGCCGCATTGGAGGGGCGGATTGGAAATGGAGATGAGAGCGGGAGAAAGACCCTCTTGAATCATTCGTAATGGCTGGCGTCCCTGGGCGTCGCGATCGGAAGTGCGCGTGTTGCGTGCCGACGAGCCCACCGTCAGTCAGAGTGCATGCACCCATGTCGATAGCCACTCGTGGTGGCTGGGCAAATAAGGAATAGAGTCGGCAGCATCGACCTGATCCGGCCGGAATTAGAAGAGAGGAAAGAATCATGAGATTCGCTCTTTCAACAGCAGGTCTCGCCACCGTTGCCCTCGCAGGCACGGCCACTGGTGCGACCGTAAACTGGAGTCACGGTTTGGACCGCTGGGCCGGTGAACACTCTTGGGAGGTTCACGACTCTAACATGGTCACCGTTGCTTCGATGGCCATCGTTAGTGGCTACATCACCTATGGCGGCGCAGCTTCCGTCACAGCCTCGACCTCATACCCATCAACCTCTAGCCATTTTGCCGACTTTGCTGGCACAATGAATCTTGCCGCTGGCACGTATCACGTCGCCATGCACGATTCCTATGGTGATGGTTGGGCTTGGGGTTCGTACGTCGGTGGCTTGGCTATCGGTTCGGGCTCCGCTACATGCAGCGGTTCCTACGCCTCCTTTAGCTTCACCGTCGTCCCGGCTCCCGGCGCCATGGCCCTCTTGGGTCTCGCTGGTTTGGCTGCCCGTCGACGTCGTCGCGACTGAGGCACGTGGTGTATTGTGAGTCAACCGGCCGGGTAGTCCGCTTCCACTGACCCCGACCACCCGACTCGAAAAACTGGTTTCTCTTGCATGCCCCCGCGAAAGCGGGGGCATGTTCTTTTGGGGGAGCGTGTGTTGTTGTATTCCGCTCCTCCCCGCAGCGGGGGAACTGTCGCGAAGCGACTGAGAGGGCGCGGCTTCGCCGCTACAGGTACTCCCCAACCTCATCAATTACCGGCCCAAGGTGCTTCTCGTAGTTTTTCCAGCGTCCATCCGAGGTCGAATACATCTTGCGATTGACCTGATCGAAACTGATCGTCCGAGCGAGGTTCTTGGACTCGTGGAAGTCAAGACACTTCGGGTCCCACTCCACGTCGAGGAAGGCCAGCAGCCGGCGGGTTTCCGCGTCCTGGTCGTGCACCATCGATTCGTAGTGGAGTTCCATCATTGGGATGTCGAGTTGCTCAAGCCAGTGTTCTTGCAGTTTCCGGCGGGCCACCCAAACCTTGCCTCCCCATATCTAATTATATAGACCCTCTCACATCAAACAGGTGAAATAGGTCGTGATTTTAAAGAAAA
>DOVP01000054.1 GCA_003520025.1 Phycisphaerales bacterium | reverse complement strand
TGGTTGCAAGCGTGGTGTGTGCCGATGAGCCTGTACTGCGAGGCGGCGTGTTGCACTATCCCGAGGGCCTCGCGATTCCACGATCCATGACGCCTACGGAGGCGTCGTTCGTCGCGAAGCATCCACTCGGTGGCACCCGCGCCGCGACGACACCACCGATCGGCGAAATTCGTTGCGCCAGCGAGTACGAACCGATGGCTGGCATTCTGCTCGCATGGGAGGGCGGCGGTTCCTTCACCAACATCGTGCGGCAGATGGCCGTCTACATCACGACGATCGGAGACGCCGATGTTTTCGTCGCCTGCGACAGTAACAGCGAGGCAAATACGGTCAACTCGACGCTCGATTCATACGGTGCCGACATGAGCCGTGTCCATACGGTCGTCCAGAACACCGATACGATCTGGATTCGAGACTACGGCCCACGGTACATCTTCGAAGGCGAGTGCCGCGCGATCGTTGACCATGTCTACAACAGGCCGCGTCCAAACGACGACGACTACTCGTCGTATTTCAAGAATACCGTCAATCACGCCTACTACGAGCACGATCTGGTACACGGGGGTGGCAACTACCACCTCAACTCGATTGGACGGGCTGCGGCAAGCGAACTCATCATCAACGAGAACAGCGGCATGAGCGAGCCGGAAATCGTGGACGTCTGGCGTGACTACCTCAACGTCGAAACGTATATCCACGACGCCTTTCCGACATCGGTCGACTCGACGCAGCACATCGACATGTGGATGCAGATCATCGATGATGAGGCGATCGTCATCAGCAACTGGCCGCAGGCCTCGGGCAGTACCCAAGATCAGATCTGCGATGGTGCGGCGGCCTATTACGCATCTCTGGGCTGGACGGTCTATCGAACGCCGGCGTTTACCAGCGGTTGGACGCACTTCACCTACACAAACATGGTGCTCTGCAACGGCCTGGTATTGCTGCCGAAGTACAATGACATCTCCGACACCTACGACAATCAGGCCTTCGCGACGATCGCGGCCGCCATGCCCGATCGGCAGATCGTGCAGATCGTCTGCGACAATCTGGCCTACTCCGCCGGTGTGATGCACTGCATCTGCATGCATCTTCCCGCTCATGCGGGCGGTGTCAATCCGACCACATGTGTGCGGTCGCCGTTGGGAGGAACCTTCGAGCCCGGTGACACGGTCAGCGTGCAGTGGATCTCGGACGACGACGAGTTTGATGTCGTCAACGTCGATATCGAGTTCTCGAGCAATGGCGGCCAATCCTGGACCTCAGTGGTGTCGGCGACCGCCGATGACGGCCTGTTCAACTGGGCCGTGCCCGATATCTCCACCTCCGATGCCGTGCTCCGCGTACTCGGTCGCGACAGCGACGGAAACATCGGTGGCGGCCTGAGCGGCACCTTCGAGGTGGTTGGCACGACTGTGCCGGGTGACGTGGATGGTGACGGCCACGTCGATGTCAACGACGTGTTACTCGTCGTGTCGAACTGGGGACCGTGCGATGGACCATGTCCTGCAGATCTTGACGGCGACGGTGATGTCGGTGTCAATGACGTGCTTCTGGTGCTGGGCTACTACGAGGGGTGAGCGACTCCGCTGTGGGACAAGAGGATCGGCAGAACAGCGTTCCTCATGGTGGCAGCAGTGTCACTCGACAATTTCGACGATTGTGAAGGTCCGCTCGCCTCGGGGGAGATCTACGCTGATCGTCTCACCGACCTTGGCCTTGAACAACGACTGGCCGAGGTTGGATCCGCTGGTGACCTCGACGTACTCCATGTCGAAACGCCCGGATGATTCTCCGACCAGTTTGTAGAGTTCGTCTTCGTCGGTCTTGACATCTCGCAGTTTGACGGTGTTGCCGATGAAGACGAGGCCTTCCGGAGTTGAAGAGGAGTCGGTGACGACGGCGGTTGCAAGTTTATTGCGGATCATTTCGATCTTGGCTTGATTCATCGCCTTGTCTTCGCGCGCTGCGTGGTATTCGGCGTTCTCTTTCAAGTCACCCATCTCGCGTGCCGTAGCAATTCGTTGCGTGATTTCGGAATCGGCGGAGAGCCGTTCAGCGAGTTCGGTCTCGAGTCGGGTCTTGTCACCTTCGGTGATGTATTCCATCGTGAGGAGCTCCATCGAGTGGCAAAAACGATCGTCCCGGCTCGGGCCGGGACGTCTCACGCCGAGTGTCGCGAGCAAACCGTCCTGCGTCAACCTGTTTCCTCGGAATCCTGCTTTTCGGGGTCTGTGGAGGTGGTTGTGGGATCCGGGATCACTTCGATAGGCGTGCCATTGACCGTGACGCGAAGATCCTTGGTTCCCTGCTGGGGAGGGATCATCAGGTCGAAGTGGAAGTCCTCGCTCTGGATTACCATCGAGGCTGCTTGGCCGCGGCGAAAGAGGATGGTTGGCGAGGACACTGTTTCGTATTGCCCCGACTCTCCGAACCGGCGATCGAGTTGAATCGAGAGGCGGATCAGATCGTTCCCCTCATTGACCTGATGGGTGCGGCATCGCCACGTCGTGGTGGGGGCGCAGCCGCCGAGCACGAGCAGTAACGCGAGTGGGATTGACGCGTGCCAGATACTCATGGACTGCACCGTATCAAGGCCCACTCACCCTCGCCAGAACGGCCGGTTTGAGAGCGGGCGGTGGTTGATGGCATTGCGGGGGGCGGGACAGACCTGAACGCACACGCCACAGCCCGTGCAGGCTTCCGAGTTGATGGCTGGCCGATTCGCCTCGTCGAGTTCGATCGCGCCATCCATCG
Organism: Phycisphaerales bacterium; assembly: GCA_003520025.1. Classification (GTDB taxonomy): domain Bacteria; phylum Planctomycetota; class Phycisphaerae; order Phycisphaerales; family SM1A02; genus UBA12567. The sequence continues at coordinate 390 of DOVP01000054.1, read as the reverse complement.
GGCACTGGTCGACACACAAGCGGCAGGGTTGCCCCCGCCAAGCGAGGCACGCGAGTTTGTCGACGCTCGCCCGCGCCATCGTGCGGGGCAATTCGAACCGAAGGACGCCGGGCTCGCACACTGTGATACAGGGCGTATCGGTACACATGACGCAAGGTTGCCGGATTGGATCGATGAAGGGTGTCCCCGCTCGTTTCTCGCCTGCCTCGGGCGGTGCCCAGCGAATGGCTTGGGGGGGGCAGGCGGTGACGCAGTCACCGCAGCGGGTGCATGAGGCGAGGAACTGTCCCTCGGCCACTGCGCCTGGCGGTCGCTGCAGCAGCACCAGCGAGATGTCTTGTCGTGAGACAGTTCGCCCGGCTACAACTCCCCGCTGGGCGGCTTCTCTGA
>DOVP01000053.1 GCA_003520025.1 Phycisphaerales bacterium | reverse complement strand
CTCGTCTTCGACTTCGGGATCCTCATCACCATCCTGGAAGTCCCATTCCTCTTCCTCTTCCACGTCCTCAGACTCGGCAACCGCGGCGCCGCCCTCGGGCCGCAGTGAGAGCCGGGCCATCCAGTGCATAGTGGGCCGCGGCGTGTGCTCGCGAATCTGCACCATTCGCCGCCACGCCCAGCCTGGCAGGGCTAGCATCACTTCATCCGCTGCAATTACAAGCCCGACGATCAGCAGCACAAACACCAGCAGCACGGTGCCGAGTGCGCCGAATTGCGGCAGGATCACCCCCGCAATGGCGTGGCCAACCAGACCACCCGGCGCTCCCGCCAAGCCGCCGACTGTTGGAAACACTGCTGCGTGCAGCGCCGAGAGTCCGACAGCAGCCACCACCAGGCCGACCGCCCGAAGCGGGGCGTGGCTGGGCCGGCGACCAATGAACGTCAATACAAACCACACACCCACACCCGAGACGATGAGCCAAGCACCGAGTCCGATGGTGTGCAGCGACCAATAGGACACGAATGCCCCCACCCGGCCTCCGAGATTGGAGACTGACTGCGGATAGGCCGACACGGTATGAGACGGGGGATCCGCCGATGAGAAACTCACCAGCGCGAGCACCAGAAAGCACCACACGCCAAGCGCCACCACCCACCCGGCCCACTTGAGCGGGCTGGCAACAGGCTCGCCGGACGCGGCTCCCCGGGGCCCCCTCCGCGGCTTCGTGGAATGCGATCGACCCCGAGAACGAATAGTGGCTGTTGGAGGCATGACCACTGTTCATCGGCTCTCAGCCGGGTCACGGGCCAGCATTCCAACCCCCGATAACAGCGGCAGTTGCCACAAAGAGCCCAGACCCCGATACCTGACCCCCTCCAATCAGCGACACTGCCTCCATGCAGGATGCGACCACGTGGGCCGCCCTCTTGGGGCGATGGATGGATCTGGCGAAGGCGGCACGGGCACTTGATGGTCAGGACGGCGGGCCTTGGCAGCGGGCGCTGCCTGCGATCATCACCTATGAAGCCCTTTCGCAGGCGCTTCCCCATATCGGTGAACTGTCTGTACGTGAGCGGAGTTATGCGCTTGACCAAGCCGCGGTCTTGCTCGAAGCCAGACGCAGCGACATGGATGACGCCTTCGACGAGTTGCCGCCGGTCGTAGCCGAGGCTGATGCCGCCGTGGTGGCCACCATCGCCGAGACCAGGCGGTCCTTTGCGTGGACGATTCTCTGGGAAGGCCCCGATGCGCTGGCCGTGCCGGACATTCCAGGCGTGCCAGCAAGGGGATCCCGTGAGGGTGCCATGGCCATCATGCTTCCCGGCACGCTCGCCCTTCCAGGCGAACCGATCGCATGGTGGACGGGCCGCGACGAACCGATGCTGGCACGCGGAGTCGCGGGATGTCAGGCCATACCCCTTGATGTGACGCTGCAGGTCTGGCGGCACTTCGATACCAGTGGCCGCGCCTGTGAAGATCGCGTACGGCACACCGATGATGATGGTCCCTCCAGTGCCATACCAATGCTCTTGCCACTGGTCGCTGGTGGCGAGCACTTGGAGGTGCCTGAACTGCCGCCAGGTTGGCCTCCCAAGGATGCTGGAACGATCGAGCCGCCTCCACCTGTGCACTGGGATGCACCACGGGAGTGGTTCAGCGACTGAACGCCTCGCTCGGCCGCACCGTCATGGCGCCCGTAGCCTCACACTGACTGGCGATCACCATGCGATCATGCAGATGTGGGGCATGCGATTCCCACAAGGCGTTGATGCGGGTCGGGCAATTGCACTGCTCCGAACGATGCAGCAGCACGAGGTGTTGGAGTTCACTTGCGCTGGCGATTTCCAACACAGCATCCAAACTCTGTCGGTTGGAAAGGTGTCCGGCACCGCCCATGATGCGATCGATCAGGAAGGGGGGGCGGTCACTCATGACCTGCATGTCGTGATCGTAATTCGACTCGATCGCAATCGCATCGAGTTGGTGCCCTTGGAAGAAGGACAGCAGTGCCGCCTCGGCGCGGCCGAGATCGGTTGCCCACCCAAGCGACACTTGGCCGTGGCAAATCACATAGGCCACCGTGCCGTGCGTATCGTGCGGCGTCATGGTGGTAGACACATTCGTGGCGTCATCCAACGCGATCATGTCTTCAAACGGCTGAATCCGATCGCGTGGAATGCCCGCATGCACGATGCGGCTCACGTGGGAGGCGTGCACATGCATCGTGAACGCCCACGACACGATGGCGTTCTTCCACCCTGTGTGCAGGTGATCGCTGTCGCCGTGGGTCAGCAGTACGTCGGTGATATCACGATGACCGTGGCCTCGCATCTCCATGGCTTTCCGTGTGCGTCTCGGCGAAATGCCCGCGTCGACGAGGATGTGCCGCCCCGTTTCCTGCAGATGCAGCAACGCCGCATTGCCACGACTCCCACTGGAGAGCACTTCAAACTCAATCACTTGGTGGTGTGCCGGGAAGCAGGGTCGCGGTCGTGGCAAATGCCCCGCTCGGACTGTTCGATGAAGTCGGCGTATTCCATGGCAATCGGATCACCGTCGGCGCGAAGCCGGGCGATGACCGCGGGCATGGCGAGATCGCTTCGGTAGATGACTTTGTAGATGGCACGCCGCCGAGCAATGTCTTCTCGCGGCATCCCCGATCGCCGCATGCCGATGAGATTCATGCCGGCAATGCGGTTGATCTCCTTCGAGATACACCACGGTGGAATATCGACCGAAGCCCCGGCATGCCCTTGCATGAAAGCGCCTTCGCCAATTCGACAGAACTGGTGAATCGCAGCACTACCGCCCATGATGACGCGGTCGCCTACGGCGACATGACCGCCAAGTGCCGAACTGTTGGCCATCTGGATGTGGTTGCCGACCTGTGAGTCGTGCCCCACGTGCGAGCAGGCCATGAAGAAGTTGTGATCGCCGATGCGAGTCGGCTCATCGGTCTTGGCGCGGTGCCCGGTGAAACTCTCGCGGAAGGTGTTGTGGCTGCCGACGACCATGCCAGCCCCGGGATCAGAAGGGTTCCAATTGACATCCTGCGGGGGGGCGCCAAGCGAGGCAGCGGGCCAAACCGTATTGGCCTGCCCCATCGTGAGCGGCCCGGTCAGATAGCAATTGGCGATCAGGTGACAACCCGCCCCGAGAACTACGGCCCCAATCGTTCCGTCAATGACACAATTGGGTCCGATGAGCACATCCTCACCGAGAGTCACATCACCCTCGATGACGGCGGATGGATGAACTGTGGCGGCCAGTTCCGGCATATGCGTATCGTATCATCGCCCCTCAAGATGACCGAAAAAGCGGCACATCTCGACATCCGCGACCTCGGCCGAATGCCCTACGCCGAGGCGCTCGCGCTCCAACGCTCGCTTCAGCAGGAGGTCATCACAGCCCGCGAGCAAGGTGGCCACCCCGGCATCCTGCTCCTGGTCGAACACGACCCACCGGTCATCACCATCTCCCGCCGCGCCGCGGCCGAGTCACACTTGCTCGCTACGGTGGAAGCACTCGAGGAAGTAGGCGTCGAGGTCCACGAGACCGACCGCGGCGGCGACATCACCTACCACGGGCCGGGGCAACTCGTCGTCTATCCCATTCTCGATCTCAACACGCTCGGCCTGCGGCTGCACGGCTACATGCGGTGGCTGGAGGAGCGGGTCATCGAAACCCTCGCCCACTTCGATATCACCGCCCACCGCGACGAAGAAGCCACCGGTGTCTGGCTCGGCACCGACAAGATTTGTGCTCTCGGTGTGCGGGTATCCCGCTGGGTCTCCATGCACGGCCTCGCCCTCAACGTCGACCCAAGCCTTACGCACTTTGACCTCATCGTGCCATGTGGTCTCCGCAACCGCGGCGTCACCAGCATGCGAAAGGAGTTGGGGGACGCGTGTCCAGAGATGGATGCGGTGAAGCGGGTGACACGAACCGTGTTTGGTGCCGCTACACAGCATCTCCCCCCTCACGATGCGGGAGTGTGAACTGCGGATTGGT
>DOVP01000016.1 GCA_003520025.1 Phycisphaerales bacterium | reverse complement strand
CGAGGTCGATGATCCAGTCGGCGGCGCGAATGACATCGAGGTTGTGCTCAATCACGACCAGAGTGTGGCCGCGATCGGCGAGCCGGTTCAGAACCTGCATGAGCCGGTCGACGTCGGCCATGTGCAGCCCCGTCGTGGGCTCGTCGAGGATGTACAGCACGTGACCCTGCTGCCGAACGCCGAGTTCTCTTGCCAGTTTGATTCGTTGCGCTTCGCCGCCGGAGAGCGTGGTCGCCTTCTGTCCGAGTTGGATATAACCAAGGCCGACATCGTCGAGACATGAGAGCATGCGATGGACCGGGGGGTGGGCTTCGAAGAACGAGACCGCATCTTCTACCGTCATGTCCAGCACATCAGAGATCGTTCGGCCTCGCCATTTGACTTGCAGCGTTTCGGCGTTGTAGCGGTCGCCCTTGCAATCTTCGCACGTGACGAATACGTCCGGCAGGAAGTGCATTTCGATTCGCCGCACCCCTTGCCCCTGACACGACTCACACCGTCCGCCCACGACGTTGAAACTGAAACGCCCGGGTTTCCATCCGCGGATGCGGGCTTCCTTGGTGCGGGCGAAGAGATTGCGGATGTCTCCGAAGATGTTCGTGTAGGTCACGGGGTTGGAGCGGGGGGTGCGGCCGATCGGCGATTGGTCCACCTCGACGACGCGATCGATACGGCTCAGGCCGGTGATTCGGCGATGCTTGCCGGGAGGATCGGTTGCGAGCCCGAGTGCCTTGCGGACCCCTCTGAGCAGCACGCTGTTGATGAGCGTCGATTTTCCGGAGCCCGAGACGCCGGTGACGCACACGAGCCCTCCCAGCGGGATGTCCACGTCAATCCGCTGCAAGTTGTGCTCGGCCGCGCCGCGAATGCCAATGATTTTCCGGGGGGAGAGTGTGCGACGCTTCTCCACCGTCGTCACCGACTTGGCGCCAGAGAGGTAGGCAGCCGTCAGTGAGTCCTTTGATTTCATGACCTCCGCAAGCGTCCCCTCGGCGACCACGCGGCCGCCGTGTCGCCCGGCCAGTGGCCCCATGTCGAGCAGGTGGTCCGCGGCCCGGATCATGTCTTCGTCATGCTCGACCACCAGTACGGTGTTGCCGATATCGCTCAGGTGTCGCAGTGTGGCAATCAGCCGGGCGTTGTCGCGGTGATGCAGGCCGATCGTGGGTTCGTCCAGGACATAGCACACGCCGACAAGCCCGGAGCCGACCTGTGTCGCCAGACGAATTCGCTGGGCTTCGCCTCCGGAAAGTGTCGAACTGCCCCGGTCGAGTGTGAGGTAATTCAGTCCGACCGATTGCAGGAACCCGAGCCGGGCTCGAAGTTCCCGCAGAATGGGCGAAGCAATGGCGGTGGATTCCGTTCCGAGCGTCAGTTCTGCAAGGAAGTCCGCCGCTTCGTCGATCGTCAAGGTGCAGAACTCGGCGATGTTGCAACTTCGTCCACTTGAGTTCAGGAGGACGTGCAGACTGGATGCGCGAAGTCGATGTCCGCGGCAGGTTTCGCAGGGCCTGCGGGACATGAAGGCATGCAGTCGTGCCTGTACTCGCTCACTTTCAGTCTCGTGATAGCGGCGGTGGAGATTCGGCAGCACGCCCTCGAACTTGAACTTCTTGATGTCGGCTGCGGCCGCCCCTCGCAGCAACAACGTCTTGTCAGCGGCGGAGAGTGCCGAGAAAGGTGTCGATCGCGTATTCCCGGTCCGCTCGCAGAACTTTCGAAGTTGCCGGGCATACCAGGTATTGAGCCGGCGACCATTCTTGGTCCAAGGAATGATCGCGCCGTCGCCGATGCCCCGCGAAGAGTCTGGGATGACCAGATCTTCATCGAAGGTTCGGTTGGACCCCAATCCATCGCAGGTGGGACAGGCACCCCAGGGTGAGTTGAACGAGAAGATCCGCGGCTCCAATTCCTCAAGGCTGCATTCTGGGTGGACAGGGCAGGCCATCCGTTCGCTGTAGACGGTCGGCGTCCAGTTCCCGTCGAGTTCCTGAAGCACGTGCAGCACGCCGTCTCCGGCTCGAAGCGCAGTTTCTACGGAGTCCGCCAGTCGCTCTCGGGTCTCGGCTCCTCGAAGAATGATGCGATCGACGACCGCTTCGATGTCGTGTCGCTCGTGCCGAGCGATGCTCAGCGGATTCTCGCCGCCTTCCGCCAAGGCCTCGCGGATGTCGATCACCTCGCCGTCGACCCGGGCTCGCACGAAGCCGCTGGCCTGAAGATCCTGCATCGCTTCCTTGTGAAACCCCTTTCGTCCCCGAATGATCGGGGCGCACAACATGAGTTTGGTGTCCGCAGGCAACGTCATCAGTTGCCCGATGATGTGCGAGGCGTTCGTGCGTTCGATGGCGTGCCCACAGGTGCTGCGACCCTTGGCTGCCCAGCAGGTGGGCGTGCCGCAGCGAGCAAAGAGCAGCCGCAGGTAATCGTGAATCTCGGTGGTTGTCGCAACGGTCGAGCGAGGAGTGTGTCCACTTCGTCGCTGCTGGATGGCGATGGTTGGGGGGAGGCCGTCGATCGACTCGACGTGAGGCTTCCGCATCTGCTGCAGGAATTGCCTTGCGTAGGCGGTGAGCGACTCCATGTACTTTCGCTGTCCTTCGGCGAAGATCGTGTCGAAGGCCAATGAAGACTTACCCGATCCGGAGACGCCCGTGATGACAACGAGGCAGTCCCGTGGAATGCTGACATCGATATGACCGAGGTTGTGCTCGGCGGCGCCTTTGATGCTGATCGACTTGGTGGGCTGCGGCACGGGAAGCGATTCCGGCGTCACCCGAGATCTCGTCGCTGGAACAGGGCCACGCCCACAGCCAGTGCTGCCAGTGTGTAGATCAGTCCGTACCCGACGCTGCGAATCAGGAAGCCCGTCGGAATCACGATGTCCTGCGTGACGGCATCCGAGAGCCAGAGCACCTGAAAGTTCGGAAGCACCGCGTAGCCCGCCTTGAGCAGGCTCCAGCCGAAGACTTCACCGCTTGACGCCATGTCGGTCAGCGGGACGGTGGCCTGATCGATTACTGCGACCTTCTCGGCGACTTCACCCGATGTTCGCTCGATGATGGTCGTGATTTCGACCTCGTCGGTCAGCCCTGCCTCGGTGGCGCGAGCCAGCCAGTCTGATTCCATGCTTCGAAGCAGGCGGCCGAAGATCCAGTCGGACAGGAGTCCCAGCACGAAGAGTCCGACGGTCACCGCAAGCGTCATCACTTGCCCGAGCCGCGTCGAAACCGCCACCGCGATGGCGGCCAGCATGGCCACGCAGGTTCCGAGCGCAATGGTCGCCAGCCATGTATTCCCTTTGAAGGACTCCAGCATGGGTTGGCGTCCAAAGTCGGGTTCGAAATTGAGTGAGAGGAAGTAGGCGACCAGCAGCACCGGCACGGACATGAAGATGACGGTGCTGGTGAAGGCCATTCCGTAGAAGTAGTTGCACCACACAGCGGCCAGTACCGCGAGAAGCACGCCTCCAAATCCGAAGAGAAGCACTGGCACGTGGATGGGATCTCGAACGGTTTGCAGTACCGCGTGCATCTCGACGAGCATGAAGACCAGCGTCAAGGCCAGGCAGGCCAGCAGCAGAGCCATCAGCACGCCGAAATACTTGCCAAGAATGAACACCGGGCGGCTGACCGGCTTGGAGATCACGGTCAATGCCGTGCGGTTGGTGATCTCGCGGCCAACGACGTTGGTGGCGAGGAAGGATGCAAGCACCGCGCCAGCGAGGAAGATCGTCGCCAGTCCAAGATCGACGAGCATCCGTTGGTCCTCGCCCATGGTGAAGGCCGCCAGTGGGTTGCTCATCACCAGCAGCAGGGCCGCGGCGGCGACCACCACCAGGGTCACGGGCTGACGCAGGCTCTCGAAGAAGGTATTTTGGGCAATGGTGAGGATCTGAGAGATCATTGGGGGGGCATCGTATCGAGGGAAGTGGGGCCTGGAGCATCCTTTCACGGG
>DOVP01000057.1 GCA_003520025.1 Phycisphaerales bacterium | reverse complement strand
CGTTTCTTCATAGTCCACAGGTTCGATCTGTTTCAAACGAACAGGAGTTTGCTACTGCGATCGATTGCTCTTCTCCCCCCTCCAATTCACGTTCACCGCACCTTGTCCAGCGCCTCGCGGGCCGCCCGAAAATCGGGTCGAACCTCGATCGCCCGCTCAAAGCACGCTCGAGCTCCGTCTCGGTCACCACGCTGCACTTTCACGTTGCCCAGGTGAAACCACGCCAACGCATACCGAGGCGCCCCGGTTGTCGCCGCGACCAGCCGCTCTTCTGCTTCCTCAAGTCGCCCCGACTGGGCGAGTCCGTATCCAAGCGCGGCGAGGTGTTTCGGCTTCCCGGGCAAAAGCAGATCCGCTGCCTCCAACTGCGCAACAGCCTCGTCAAATCGCTTCAGTCCCAGCATCGTATTGCCGTATTGAAATCGCGGCTCCGCATCGTTCGGCGCCAGCACGATGGCTTGATACAACGCGGCAACAGCCTCATCCATATTCCCGGCCGCCTTTGCTGAAGCAGCCTGCTTCAGCAGCCATGTCGCGCGGTAGGAACCTTCGAAAGATCCACTGAATGCTGAATCCCGTGGCACCGCCATGCCCCGGCGGTAGTAGTCCAGCGCCACGGCATGCCGCCCGGCCTTTGCGTGCAGTTGCCCGAGATTCAACAAACTCGGCGCATACGCAGGCTCCGCGACCAGAATTGCTTCCCATTCCGCAGCAGCTTCATCGTGTCGTCCGAGCAAATACAGGGCCCATGCCCGCTGCGATCGCATGGCGACATCGGCGGGGGCAGATCGCATCCCACGGTCCAGATGCTGCAAGGCTTCACCGATGCTCGCAGGGGCTGTCTGCGATGATGCCAGAAGCGCATTGGCAAGAGCCAGCCTCGCATCCGGGGCGTTCGGTTCGACCGCGACAGCCCGCCGCAAGAGCCGTTCGGCGCGCAGCAGGTCGCCTTCGATGAAGGCAATCTGCGCTTGCACGACGATGGTGGAGGCAAGCAGGGCGTGGTCCCGCATCTGGTCGAGCCACGGGTCGTTGTACTGGAGTCCCATGTCGACGGCGGCGGAGTCTCTCGGGGACTCGCCACGGAGGTGCGCTCTTGCGGCGTTTCGCATTGCTTCTGCAGCGGGGATTGCTCGCCCCTCCAGCACCGTGAGTACCTGCTGCCAGTTCTGATCGGCAAAGGCGATTCGAGCGCGACCGAGGTGGGCCATCGGAATGTCGCCAGCGGCTAGGAATGCCTCCTCTGCCGCAGCCACATTCCCCTGTCCCGCATACAACTCTCCGAGCCGCGACTGAAGCGGCGGATACGACCGATCCAGTTCTGCAGCCCGCTCAAGATGCAACAAGGCCTCCTCGCTGTCGCCGACCTCGATATCGAGGAGCCCTCGGTAGTAGGGCCAGCGAGCGTTGTCTGGCTCGCTCGCCTCCGCGGCCGCGTAGTCGCGATCAGCATGAGTTGACAATGCGTTTGCATGAAGGATCATGCCCCGCTCGCCGGGACCGTCGGCAGATGCCAATGCATCAGCAACGCGAGCGTCGAGTGCGGCGGCCGCTGCAACACCTGCTGTCTCACTTGGTCCGTGATTTGTCCATCCGACGAATCTGGCAACCCGATCGAAGGGTTGATACAACGCCATCCCGCCAGCGACGATGTCGGGCAGGCCGTCTCGATTGAGATCGCCCACATCACAGGTCACCAGATGTGTTGGCGACTCGGCCAAGTCTTGTGGGAGAAAGGAGCCATCGGGCTGCTGTGACCACCACCGAAGCGAGGGCGTGCCGGGCTCTTCCCAGTAGGCGAATTCGCTGACTGTCACGATGTCCTGATCGCCGTCGGCGTCGAGATCAACGATGGTCGGTCCGTAGGCGCCGTGGAAGTCGCCAATGCGATGGAAGGCGAAGTCGAGGTTCCCCAGGTTCTCAAGCCACTGCAGACCATGGCTTGGAAGCGGGCGATAGCCGACCGATACGAAAGCATCGCCGTTGGTCCACGCGACGTCCTGATCGCCGTCGCCATCGATGTCCCCGACGGAGAGGCCGCTGCTGGAGTAGTCCGCGTCGGCGACATCGTGCAGCACGATGGGCGTGAAGTGGCCGGCGCCATCATTGATGAAGGCTTGCACTGTTTCCCATTCCTGAGAGAACAGCACGACGATGTCGAGGTCGCCATCTCCGTCCAGATCGGTGACCGGGCCGTGGATGGCGCCGGATCGGTCCATCAGATGGTGTTCGCGGAAATTCCAATCGCCGAGATTCTCAAGCCACTGCACTTCGCCTTGGACGTAGCCGAATTGGGACACGGCCAGGTCGGTGTCGCCGTCACCATCGAGATCGCCCGGTCGAACATCGGTGACGCGGCGGGCGTTCTGGAGCAGCACGCGATTGGTGAAGTGCTCGGAACCGTCGTTTTCGAGCACGATCACCTCGCCGATGTCCTCGTTGGATGGGAGCATGACGCCCATCGACGCGACAAGCACGTCGAGGTCGCCGTCTCCATCGACATCCGCCGGTTCGGCATGAACCGGCGCGGCGATGGGTTCGCCGATGAGTTGTTCGGCGAAGGTGCCGTCCGGCTGCTGCTGCAGCCATGTCACGTTGCCGAGGTTGACATCACACGCGAGGAGATCGTTCCGGCCATCCTCGTCCAGATCGCAAATCTTCACATGTGCGATGATCGGATGACCGCCATTTGGTTCGGGATTCCCCATCGCGAAGACTTGGGAGAGTTCGAGCGGGTGAGCGATCGTCTCGCCCGAGCGCCCCGAAGCGGGGACGATGGTGTATGCGGCAGTGGGGGGCGATCCTGACTCAGGGAGCGTCGATTGGGCGTACGCGCCAATGTCCGCCGCCTGCGCCACCGTGCCACCATGTTGAATCCAACTGGGCATGATGGAACCGGGCTGTCCGAATCGGATCTTGTGCAGCAATTCCTGTGGATTTTCAGCAGCGATGGTTCCGATCCACTTCGGTACCTCTGGCGTGCCGAAGTTCCGCCACATCCCCTCCGGGCCGTGGCACACGATGCATTGCATGGCGGCTCCGGCGCCTCTGGTGTAGTACTGTTCGCCGGTTGTGGTCGTTCCCTTGAAACGACCGGACTGGTCTATCCACTCGTCGACATCGATGAGTTCGGTTTGGAGGAAGGCCACGAGGTCTCGGATGTCGCGGTCGCTCATGCCGAGCGATCCGAATCCGTGCCCCTGCGGAGTATCACGCTGCTTGAGCAGTTGGAAGCGTTCGCTCGCAGACTTGTCCGAATCCAGAACGCCGCGAATGCCGGTGAAGTGGGTGCCCGAT
>DOVP01000164.1:2446-2929 GCA_003520025.1 Phycisphaerales bacterium | reverse complement strand
CTTCCTGATGGAGACAACGGTCCTAGAACTGCTCAAGGACGGTGATCGCGTAGCTGGCGTGCTTGCCTATGACCGCGAGCGGGGCTGGATGCACCTCGTGCATGCCAAGGCGATCGTCTTGGCAACAGGTGGTATCGGGCGGGCCTACCGAGTGACTAGCAACTCATGGGAGTACACCGGTGACGGACATGCGCTGGCCTACCGGGCCGGTGCCGAATTGGTGGACATGGAGTTCGTGCAGTTCCATCCGACCGGCATGGTCTGGCCGCCGAGCGTGCGGGGAATTCTGGTTACCGAGGGCGTGCGGGGCGAAGGGGGCGTGCTCAAGAACTCTGAAGGCGACCGCTTCATGTTCGACGACATCCCACCGCTCTACGATGGGCAGACCGCGGAGAACGAGGAGGAAGGCTGGCAGTACGTCATCGGCGACAAGGAAGCGCGTCGCCCGCCGGAACTGCTCACTCGAGATCACGTCGCGAGGAA
>DOVP01000164.1:0-2060 GCA_003520025.1 Phycisphaerales bacterium | reverse complement strand
ATTGCGTGGATCAAGAAGCATCTCTCAGACGCCGAGGGACACATCCGGAAGAAGCTTCCGAGCATGTATCACCAGTTCAAGGAACTGGCCGGAGTGGACATCACTCGGGAAGCCATGGAAGTCGGTCCGACGACCCACTACGTGATGGGCGGCGTCAAGGTTGACGCCGACACGCAGATGTCCCGCGTGCCCGGACTCTTTGCCTGCGGCGAGTGCGGCGGTGGCTTGCATGGTGCGAATCGGCTCGGTGGCAATTCTTTGTCGGATCTGGTGGTTTTCGGGCGGATTGCTGGGGCCGAGGCGGCCAAGTTCGCGTCCGGGCACGGCGACACCGCCATCAACGAGGACGCCGCCGCGGCGGTCGAGGCAGCGGCGCTGGCACCACTCGATCGACCATCGGGGGAGAGCCCGTATGTCATTCAACATGAACTTCAGGACGTGATGCAGGACCTCGTGGGCATTGCCCGCGAGCAGAGCGAACTTGAGCAGGCCATCGAGCAAATCGACCAGTTGCGCATTCGCGCCGCGACGACAAGTGCCGAGGGAAATCGCGAGTACAACCCGGGCTGGCACACGGCTCTGGATCTTCCAAACCTCCTCGTGGTTGCCGAAGCGATCGCCCGCGCTGCTGTCGACCGCACCGAGAGCCGTGGGGCGCATTCTCGCGTCGATTATCCAGACAAGGACCAGCACTTCGGCAACGTCAACACCGTGGTGTGGCAGGCTGCGGACGGCTCAATGGAGACCTCGCACATCCCCGTTGTCGGCGTGACGCCCGAGTTGCAGGCGATCGTCGAGGAGATGGGCTGAATGGCCGAGCGCGGGATATTCAGGATCTGGCGAGGCCAGGCCGGCGAGGGCGCATTCGTCGACTATCACGCCGATGTCGAGGACGGCATGGTCGTGCTCGACGTCGTGCACCAGGTCCAGGCCGAGCAGGCCGGTGATCTGGCGTGCCGCTGGAACTGCAAGGCCGGCAAGTGCGGCTCATGCAGCGCCGAGATCAACGGCAAGCCGAAACTGATGTGCATGACACGGGTGGGGGACCTGGACCTGTCAAGGCCGGTGACGATCGAGCCCGTGCAGGCCTTCCCACGTGTCAAGGATCTGGTGACCGACGTGTCGTGGAACTATGAAGTCAAGGAACGCATCAAACCCTTCAAACCACGTCCACCAGACAATGCCGACGGCACATGGAATATGGCGCAGTCCGATGTCGAACGTCCGCAGGAATTCCGCAAGTGCATCGAGTGCTTTCTGTGTCAGGACGTATGTCACGTGTTGCGGGATCATCACGACCACGATGCATTCATCGGCCCGCGTTTCCTTGTCTATACCGCGGCCTTGGAGATGCATCCGCTGGATATCGAGGACCGCGTCTCCGACCTCCGCCACAGCGATGGCATCGGCTTGTGCAATATCACCAAGTGTTGTACCAAGGTGTGTCCCGAGCACATCGCGATTACCGACAACGCGATCATTCCCCTTAAGGAGCGGGTGGTGGACGAATTCTACGATCCGCTCACGAAACTCCTCCGCATCTTCCGTCCGAAGAAGCCGTGACTCCTGAAGGTTTGGGGCACGTGCCCTGGTTCTTCAGTGGTCGGCACGAACGCGGACTTCCAGCGTCGGCTTGGTCGCCTCACCGGCACCGATTGGCGGCCGTCTGCCCTCGGTCCAGTACACAGCCCCGCGAACCGAATCAGCTGCCGCTTCAAGGGTGAGGTGCAGTGGGGGATACCCTTCGGCGGTCACGGTCAATTCATTTGGCCGGCTCCCCGCAAGCACGATATCGGCGGCTCCGGAGTTATTCGTCTCCGCCTTTCCCCCTGCAGGCGTCGCCGGAGGCGAGATCGGTGGGCCCAACACGTCCCGCGGAGGAATAAACACATTCCCGCCCGTCCACCGCACAACAGCATGCGGAACCGGTCGCCCCGATTGCGAATCCCGGACTTCAATCCGAGCCCCCAGCGGCGAGGATCCCGCAAGACACCCTTGCAGCACCATCACGCTGCCCGCCATCACCATCGTTCGTCCTATTGTCCTCATCTGCTGCGTCG
>DOVP01000220.1:2862-3811 GCA_003520025.1 Phycisphaerales bacterium | reverse complement strand
CTGACACTTCCGACTGCGAGATAGTTGGGAAGGCCAGGCATGTTTCCATCGGTCCCTCGAACCGCAATACCAAGCAGGACGCGATCGCCGTTCGTTGCGTCATCTACACGAACAGAGGCGAATCCGGATTCTTTGGCGTGTAGGACGAGTTGATTGCCATCAATGGAGACATCGAGGACATCCGGATTGTTGGTGTGCGCGGAAAGCAAAGCATTCTCGCCCGATGTGAGCGAGAAGTTGGAGTTCCCTAGGTTGACAATCGCCGCAGGCGCCGTCAGATCAGGGAACCCAAGTGATTCGGACGAGTCGCTTCCATCATCGCCACCAGGAGATCCATCGCTTCCGTCACCGCCATCGGTGATGTCGGTCATGAGGATCGATATGCCGTTGTAGGAGAGTTCTGAAAACGAAGGTGGCCACCCCCCCTCAGCCGTGAACCCGATTGATCTTGAGGAGCCTGGCTCGATTCTTCCGTTCCACGACTCATTGACGACCGTTGTGGTGCCTCCCTCCACGGATCGAACGCCATTCCAGAGATTCTCAATCGCGGGTCCATCCATCCATTGCAGGGACCAGCCATCGATAGCGGGTTGCCCGAGAGGATTCTCGATGGTGATGGAGGCGGTGTATCCACCGCTCCAGCTCGAAGACTGCTCAAGAATCAACGATGGTGCGGCCACGGCAACGCTGGAGGCGGCTACGGCGACAATGGAGGGCATCAGGAACTGGTTCACGGGGCGTGGACTCCTTGGGGGGGCTCGCTCCGGGGAGCGGCGGCAGGCACAGGTGTACGAATCAAGTGGATTTGCCAGTTCGGCGAAGGGCCGATTTCCTTGTCAGATCACCGCTGAGGCCACGTTCTTCCGGTTACATGGCATAGATGGCCCATTTGGAGTCGATGGAGGGTCGGTATGATCGACCGACTTGCTTCCTTCCCCCCCCCCCCCCC
>DOVP01000220.1:1271-2537 GCA_003520025.1 Phycisphaerales bacterium | reverse complement strand
CCCCCCCCCAAGATGGATGACCACTCATGCCGACCATGCTGCCAATATTGACCATTCTCTTTGTGCTTGGATCTGCCGCAACGACACCACAGCAGCGTGATGGTTGGCATGCGGAGCGGCACCAACGCATCAATGACACCGTCGCGAGTCGTCAGGGTGCGGTCGATCTGGTGTTTGTGGGCGACTCGATTACGCAGGGCTGGGAGGGGGCAGGTCGCACTATTTGGGAGGAGGCGTACGGTCCACGCCGCGCGGTCAATATCGGCATCAGCGGCGACCGGACTGAGCATGTGCTGTGGCGACTTGATCACGGCAACCTCGACGGCATCACTCCCAAGGTCGCCGTAGTGATGATCGGCACCAACAACATCAGTCACAACGCCCATTCCACCGACGAGGTACTCGCCGGAGTTCAGGCGGTGGTAAAGCGTATCCGCGAGATCAGTCCAAACACACGTGTACTGCTACTGGACATCTTCCCTCGAGGCGCACACTTCAACCAAGACCGAGGCCGCATCACGCAGATCAATCAGGCACTTGCGCGCCTACACGACGAAGCGGGTGTTGTGTACTTGCCGATCGGTCATGTGTTCATCGAGGATGGTGGCACCATCACTCCAGAGATCATGCCGGATTCGTTGCATCTCTCGACAGAGGGCTATCGTCGTTGGCGGAACGCCATGGAGCCGACACTGCGATCCATGCTCGGCGAAGATGACACGAAGGAGACCAAGTAATGGCGAGCCCGAGGCTCAGTGATCGACTGAAGTTCGCCGGCAAGTTTGCGACCCATGGCCGGAAGATCGCGAGCATCGCCCCATCGAGTCGCTGGCTTTCACGGGCGATGTGCAGGGATATCGATCCGACCCGACCGCAAGTCATTCTGGAACTTGGTGCCGGCACCGGGCCGGTCACAGAAGTGATTCAGCAAACCATGCATCCGGAAAGCAGATTTGTCTCCGTAGAAGTAGATGATGAGCTCCATGCAATCGCAACAAAGCGTTGTCCGAACGTGGAGATCATTCACGGGAGCGCCGGAGATATTGACGGGATCCTCGATGCGTGCGGAATAGAGTCGGTGGAGTGTTTCTTGTCTTGCCTTCCTGTACCAAGCCTTCCACGGGAGGTAAATCGTCAGGTTCTGGATACATGGTCCAGGCGATGTACATCAGAGACATTCACGCAGATTACGCAAATTCCCTGGTACTACATGTCGATGTACAAGCGCATCTTCAAAGAGGTCTCGTTTTCACTTGTGGCGATGAA
>DOVP01000220.1:0-868 GCA_003520025.1 Phycisphaerales bacterium | reverse complement strand
GGAGCGGCTGCCCGGGAAGTAGCAGCCATGTATGTGACGCGACGATTCTGGCTCCACCTCGTAATGGTCTGTACGACTTCACTTGGTGGTTGCAAACCATCGAATCCCGATTCATCAGAATCACAGGCAACGAGAATCGCCAGTCTCAGCCCGGCCATGACCATGACGCTACAGCAGGCCGGGCTCGGGAAGCACATCGTTGGACGGTCGGCCTTCTGCCGCGATGTCGAGCAACTTCCCACTGTGGGGGACCTTCAGCGGGTGAACGCGGAGCAATTGGTCAGGCTCACACCTTCACATGTGTTCATTCAGCGATCCCCGGAAAGCGTGGATCGGGATCTTCGGCAATTGGCTCAGTTGCACGGATGGACGATCGTGGCGCAGCGGCTGGTTGATCTACATGACGTTGCGGAGTTGGTGACGAGGCTGCCACTCATCTTTCCAGAAGCAGACATCAATGAGAAATGCGATCAGTTGATGACCGAGATCGGGGATGCTCTCCAGTCGGTTGAAATGACCGTGTCGCCCAACGTTCTGATCGTCAGTCCGGGTCCGTCTCCGCTGGCGTGGGGGGGGGATACCTACCTCGGTCAACTTGTCGATGCCGCTGGTGGCACCAACCTGCTTCCCGGCAGCGAGTGGAGTTCACTTTCGCTGGAGGACATCGTGCGACTGCACCCCGATCTCCTGCTGGTACCTGCGGATGGTGATCCTGGCGATCTCACAGCCCTGCAGGCGGCGGCAGGAACGGATTGCCTCCGTGTTCTCTCGTGTTCCGCGATCGATGTGCCCGGTCCCCATCTGACTGTCCTAGCCCCCAAGATCCGTTCGATTCTCAGTTCCTATACTCGCCCCCCATGACAACACG
>DOVP01000143.1 GCA_003520025.1 Phycisphaerales bacterium | reverse complement strand
TATTCCGGGGGTGTGTATTCCGGGTGGCACCCAGTTTGCTATGGCGTCAACAGTGGCCCGACGCCTTCTTCGCGGATTTGTTCGACCATGAGTTTCATGGATTCGGACATCCGGCCGAGTTGCTTGGCGGTTTCGTCGAGGTTGTTGTAGAGGTCGGCGTTGGTCAGGAATTGTCCGGCCGTCCCCTCGCCCTCGCGGAGTTTGGCCATGATGGCGCCTGCCTGATGCAGCGTTTCCGAAACCGCCCGGCCGGCACCGGCGACTTCGCCAGCGATCTCTGCAGAATGCGCATCGAGATTTGTGACCAGTATGTTGAACGACTCAATGGCCGTGACCGCCCGATCCACTGCGGCCAGCGCCATGTGCAGCACTTCGCCTGCTTCGGCGCGGAGTTGCGGGTCTTCCAGCCACGATGCAGCAGCAGCAAGCACATCATCCGCCCGCTGCACAACCCTCGAGAGCGTGGCAGGCTCGCCCGGCTGGGCAGGGCCGAGCAGATCGCTCAGTCCTTGACCGACCGGTGCCCAGGCCTCGCCAAGTTCGTTGATGGTGACGAGCGTCGGTCCGACCCGCTCGTCGATGGCCGTGGTCAGATCCCGCACGGTACTTGAGCGAATCACGCCGGCGAGTTGGGCAGTGCCGTCAACGGGGAGCATCTTGCCCGTGCGTGGTGATGGCGATTCGAGATAGAGATTTGCAGCGCCGGTCAGTAGTGAGGCGGTTGTGAGCGGCGTGACGCCAGCGGGGATCACAATCCCTTCGTCGATGCGAGTGGTGATACGAACAGGCCATGTCCCGTCCGGATCGAGGGCAACCGATTCAACGCTTCCGATCGGCACACCGTCGAGTGACACCCGGCTGCTGTCGGTAATTCCTGCGGTGTCGGGCGTGAGCAGCGAGAGCCGCCAGGTCCGTGTGGTGTCGATTTCGCCGAAAAGCCCCAGCAGGATGATCAACGACACGACTGCAAGGATGGCGCACACACCGATCAACGCATCACGGCTTCGCTCATTCATGCGGCCACCTCCGACTCGATGGCGCACAACTCTTCGGCCGTTGCGTGCCCATCGAGGAAACTGCGAACGATGGCGTCATCGCTCTTTGTGAAGATCTCCGGTGGGCCGGCGAGATGGATCTGTCCCTGTCGGAGCAGCAGCATCTGATCGGCCACCTTGAAGGCGAGCGGAATGTCGTGGGTCACGACTACGCTGGTTGGTCTCAGTTCTCGTTGCAGCATCTGAATGAGTTTGGCGACGACATCGCTGCGAATCGGGTCCAGCCCCGTCGTCGGCTCGTCGTAGAGCAGGCACTCTGGGCGGAGCACGATCGCGCGGGCGAGCGCGACCCGTTTGCGTTGTCCCCCGGAAAGTTCGGCCGGGAGCCGATCGATCAGAGTTTCGACACCCAGAAGGGCCAGTGTGTCGCGGACGCAGGTCAGCCGCGCTGCGGTATCCATGGCCGTGTGTTCGCGAAGCGGAAAGGCCACGTTTTCCAGCACCGTCATCGAGTCGAAGAGGGCACCTTGCTGAAACAGGAAGCCGATGCGGCGGCGAACCGCGAAGAGGTCCCGCTCGCTCATCGA
Organism: Phycisphaerales bacterium; assembly: GCA_003520025.1. Classification (GTDB taxonomy): domain Bacteria; phylum Planctomycetota; class Phycisphaerae; order Phycisphaerales; family SM1A02; genus UBA12567. The sequence goes on along the minus strand of DOVP01000143.1, from coordinate 7,157 downwards.
ACCAATCCGCTTGCCCGCAAACAGAATGTCACCGCATTCCGGGCGGAGCAGGCCAATCATGAGTTTGAGCATCACGCTCTTGCCAGCCCCGCTGGGGCCGAGAATGACTGTTGTTTTTCCGGTCGGGACACTGAGATCGAGGGAGTCCAGCACTGGCGGTCCGCCGAAGGCCTTGCTCACCGAGTCGAAGACGATGAGTGGTTCGGTGGCGGGATGTTCGCAAGGGCCTTCCATGGCGTCGCACCGTATCATCCACAGACCATGATCACCTGCTCCCAGATCAGTGAATTCTTGCCTCATGGCCGCCTGCCCCGGGTCGGTTGGTGCCTTGACAAGAGAGGGATCGCCAGTGGGCTTTGCTGACAGGGATTACATGCGGGCTGGTGGCGGTGCACGAGGGGGACCCCCGATGGGGCGTCCACCGCAGGGAATAGGTGGCGAGAAGCCTTGGATTCGCACCGTCAATGGGTGGCTGATTCTGCTCTGCGTGGCGGTCTTCGTGATCGATGGCTTCTTGGCCCCATTTGCTGGGCCGCTGGAGACTGGACGGTATTGGGTACTCCAACCCGGCGGCGCGTGGGCGGAATCGATCGGGACACCCTTCTTCGCGGGAGGGGATCGGCCCGAGTCGACGCGTCTGGGCGATCAACTCGTGTACCAGAAGGAGGCCACAGTTCAATTTCAGGATGGGTCGAAGCGGTCTGGTGAGATGATCGCGGGGCTGCCGGTCTATGGTCCGGACGGCGAATTGATTGGCCTCGCCGAGGGCCGCAACGCCCGCCCACTGGAACGCGCGATGCATTTTTCTACCAAGAAGGTCATCGGTGGCGCCGAATTGTGGCGACTGATCGGGTTTCAATTCCTGCACGCCGACCTCTTTCACTTGCTGTTCAACATGATCGCCTTGTACTTCTTCGGACCGCTGATCGAGCGGGTGCTCGGCGGCAAGCGATATCTCGCCTTCTACCTGCTGTGCGGCGTCGCTGGCGGTCTGATGTATCTCATCCTCAATCTCGCGGGATACGTGTGGGTTGGATCGATGGGGCTTCCGGCCATACCCGGCTTGCTCTTCAACGCCACCGGTACGCCATTGATTGGTGCTTCGGCCGGTGTGTTCGGAGTGCTCGTCGGTGGCGCCTTCCTTGCGCCCAACGTGATGGTGCTGGTCTTTTTCATCATTCCAATGCGGCTCGCGACGATGGCGTGGATACTCATCATCATCTCGGTCGTGTCGATCTTCATCGGCACCGACAATGCCGGCGGCGAGGCGGCGCATCTTGGCGGCGCGATTGCAGGGTTCGGATTCATTCGGTACCCCGATCGTTTGCACCGTTTTTTCGACTGGCTCGGACGATTCGATCCGACCTCGCGGCACTTTCGGGGCAAACCTGCATCTACCGCTGCCAAACCGAGAGCCGACGAGATCGACCGCATCCTCGCCAAGATCTCTCGTGATGGGCTCCAGAGCCTCTCGGCTCGGGAGAAGAAACTGCTGCAGGAGGCGTCTCGGCGTGATGGCGATGCCCGACCGTGAGCAATCCGCTTCGGTTTGAGATTACCCACTCGTCAGCGTCATGTGATGCGCGAGTTGGAAGAATCAGCGTTCCGCACGGCTCGTTCCAGACACCGGCCTTCATGCCGGTGGGGACCCGCGGCAGTGTCAAAGGACTGTTGCCAGAGCAGGTGGCCGCCACCGGTTCACAGATCATTCTCAACAATGCGTGGCATCTGATGCTCCGTCCCGGCGATGAACTCATCGCCTCGCTCGGTGGTGTCCACGCCTTCATGCAGTGGGACGGCCCGATCCTCACCGATTCGGGCGGCTTTCAGGCCTGGTCGCTGGCCGACACCTCGCTGCTCGGCGATGACGGCATTGTTTTCAAGTCGATTATCGATGGCTCGAAGATCGAACTCACGCCCGAGCGGTCCATGCAAGTCCAGAACAATCTCGGGGCTGACATCATCATGGCATTCGATGACTGCCCGCCATCGGTCGATGCGTCCACTCGTGTCCGCCAGCAGCGGCCGGAATTGGCAGCGGCGCACGATCAGCAGATCGGTCACGATCACCACCAGCGGCTTGTCGAGGCCATCGACCGCACGGCCCGCTGGCTGGAGCGATGCGTGGCAGCGCACGGACGCTCGGACGAGCAGGCCCTGTTCGGCATCGTGCAGGGTGGTTCCGATGAAGGTCTTCGCTGCCGCTCGGCCGAGCAGGTGACGTCCTTCGATCTGCCCGGATACGCGATCGGCGGCGTGGCGGTGGGCGAGTCCACTGAGACGCTCCACGAGACGGTCCGGATGACGGCCCCCATGCTGCCAGTCGATCGGCCGCGATACCTCATGGGCGTGGGGTACGAGCGAGATCTTGTGGCTGCTGTTCGAGCCGGCGTGGACATGTTCGACTGCGTCTTGCCGAGCCGAAACGGCCGAAGTGGAGGCATTTTTACAGCCAAGGGCCGCCTTCAGATCCGTAATGCCCGATTTCGAGAAGACCAGTCGGTGCTTGAGCCGGGATGCGACTGCCAAGCATGCGGCGGAGGGTTCAGTCGGGCCTATTTGCGGCACCTGTTCATTTCGGGGGAGATGCTCGGCCCCATCCTGCTGAGTCTGCACAACATCCGGCACTTCCAACGCCTCATGGTGGACATCAGGCGGGCCATCAGGGATGATGCGTGGTCTTCGCTGGTTCAGGCCTGGCCGGTGCTGGGCGATCCCGTGGCAGAGGGGCGTTCTTCGCTTGTTCCGCCGGATCTCGCAGGGCCATAGCGGACGAACATGGAGTCGCACTCATGGTTTCAAATGGATACAACGTGGTCTTGATCTCATTCGGTCAGGAGGGAACGACCAACTCTTCGCCTGCAAGCCAGATTCTCTCCGGGAATTCGCAGGAGTCGGCCCAGCCTGTCACCGTCGCGGCTGACGGAACGATTCAGGAGCCCGCGCAGCAGCCGGCTGGCCCCTTTGGCGACAACTTCTTCTTGATACTTGTGTTCGTCATGGTTGCCGTCATCGGCTTCTCGATGCTCAGCGGCCGCAAACAGAAGAAACAGAAGGCCGCCATGATGGCTGCCATCAGCAAGAACGATACTGTGCAGACCATCGGCGGCATCATCGGCCGTGTTGTCGAACTCAAGCCCGACTCGGCCTTGCTTGAGGTTGATCGCAATTCCAACAGCCGCATCACCGTCTCACGGGCGGCACTTCAGCAGGTCGTCGAATCGGCAGGTGTCGATAGTGGCAGCGAAAGCACGGACGACTGAATCAGGGGCTGACCCCTACGCGAGTACACCGCACCCATGCAGAACGCATTCTGGAAAATTGTCATCATCGTGGTCGTCATCGGTGGTTGCCTGTGGGCAGTCAATCCGCCGGAGGACCGCATCCGACTCGGCCGTGATCTAAGCGGCGGCGTCAGTCTCGTCTACTCGGTCAGGATGCCTGAGGGGGCCGACCGCGCCGCATTGCTGGATCAGACCATTCGCGTACTTTCCGAGCGGGTGAATCCACAGGGCGTGCTCGACATCGCCTTGACCCCGCTTGGCAGCAACCGCATCGAGGTTGTGATGCCGCTTCCCAACGAGGAAGTCAAGCGGCTCGCTGACGCCTACCGCGATCGCCTCGACACATTCGTGGTGGCGACCGAAATCAAGCGATCAGCCCTTGAGCGGACGCTGGCCGATGGCACCGCGGTCGCCACCTTCGGCGGTGGAAGCCTCCGGGGTCAGTTGGTGGCCGATCTCCAGACCGCTCATGACACGGCACTGGCCCTGAGAGCCAGTCTTGTGACCGCGCAAGAATCAGGCGATGAGGCGGCAATCAATTCCGCCCGGCAGGCAATCGCTGATGCGGAGGTTGAGTCGGAAGGGCTCGAAGAGGAACTGCTCAGTTTGAGCCTTGATCGCAGCCGCCTGATGCGGGTGATGGAACTGCCCGATACGCACGAGGTCGTTCGCGGCGAGGATGGAGACATTCTCGTTGGCGAAGACGGCCGGGCCGTTGTCGAACCCTCCCCTCGGGAAGTCGCTTTGGAGGAGTTGGGCAGTGAATATCCCGCCGCGGCCGAGGGGCTTGGCGAAGTGGTCGCTGCATGGAAGGCGTACCAGAGCCGCCGAACCGGCCTAGATGACCCCAAGGATCTGGAGCGGCTCCTGCAGGGTGCTGGCGTGTTGGACTTTCACATTGCCGCCTCGGGTACCACGGTCGAGGGTGTCGATGTCGATCAGATGCGTGCCCAGCTTGAGGAGCTCGGGCCGGACAACACCGATTCGATCATGACCAAGTGGTTCCCGATTCATGACCTGCAGCAGTGGATCGATTCACCGGAGGCCTTGAAAGCACTTGAGGCGGATCCGGTGACCTATTTCCGGAGCAACTACAAACTCATCGCCGCTGAGCGGGACGGGCAGTACTACGTGCTGCTCTACACACAGCCTGGCAAGGCCATGACGCACCGGGCCGACGCTACGTGGTCCATCGATGGGACGGCCCGCACGGTCGACCAACTTGGCCGCCCAGCAGTCAGTTTCCGTCTCGATCCCTCCGGTGGCAGCCTGATGAGCCGGATGAGCAAGCCGCATGTGGGTGAGCCCATGGCGATCGTGCTCGACGGCAAGGTCTACTCGGCGCCCAATCTCAACGAAACGATTTCCAGTAGCGGCGTCATCAGCGGTTCGTTCTCCGCCGAGGAACTCTCATATTTGCAGCGGGTTCTTGCTGCCGGTTCTCTCGAAGCGAGGCTCTCTGAGAAGCCGATCGCGGTCAGCGTGCTTGGCCCATCGCTCGGCGCCGACAATCTGAACCGCGGCCTTGAGGCATTCGGGTGGGCCGTGTTGGTCGTCGGACTCTTCATGTTCGTGTGGTACTTCTTTGCCGGCGGCATTGCCGACGCGGCCCTGCTCTTCAACGGAATCATCATCTTCGGTGTGATGGCCATGATGCAGGGCACGTTTACGCTGCCCGGTCTCGCAGGCGTCGTCCTGACGATGGGCATGGCGGTGGATGCCAATGTGCTGATCTACGAGCGGATTCGTGAGGAAATGAACGCCGGGGCCCGCGACCTGCGGGAGGCCGTCCGAACGGCCTACCGGCAGGTGTCACCGACCATCTTCGACGCGAACATCACCAACCTCATCGTATGCGCGGTGCTGCTGCTGATGGAGCCGACGACCGAGGTCAAAGGCTTCGCCTTGACGTTGAGCATCGGCATTATCGCGACGCTGTTCACGACGCTCTTTGTCACACGGTTCTTCTTCGATGTGTTCTTGTACTGGTTCAAGGGCAAACGACTGCCGGTACTTCCGCAGGTGGTTCCCGCCATTGCTCGCATTCTGCGCCCGGATCTCAACTGGGTTGGTTTGCGTGGCTTTTTCTGGACATTGAGCGGACTGGCAATTGCCGGCGCGATTGCTTTGTTCTACGGGCGTGGCGTCGACATGTTCGACACGGAGTTCCGTGGCGGCGTGGCTGTGACGATGACGACCGGGATGGACGGTGACTCGCAGATACATCTGCCAAGCGCCGGCGACGGATCCGTCACTGCCCGGGTACGGGCGATCGGGGAGAACGCCAGTGGTGGCGATTCCCTTGAGGAACGCGTATTGCGTGAACTCGTGCGGGCCAAGGTGCTGACTGTCGGCGACACCAAGCGTGAGGATGGTGGCCGGACGTTGGGCAATTCCTTCCAAGTCAAGGTGGCCGCTCCGGCTGGAACCGCCAACGAAGAGGGCATCCAGCCCATCGTCGAAGCAGCACTGTTGGCAGAGTTCGGCCACGAATTGGACATATCGCCCGCTCGCAGTTTCATTGGCAGCGGAGGCGGCGATTGGGCCACCCGCACGTCGCAGATTGACGCAGACAGCGCCGGTGAAGTGCTGGGTATCAACACATTGGTGGCCGACTTGTCCGATTATCGCGGGGGTATTTTGGTGCTCGGCGAAGAGATCGATCCGCCCATGACGCTGGAGGAGGTCGAGCAGCGGATCGATCGGATTCGACAGGATCCAGACTTCCGCGACACGATCGGCCGCGATGTATTTGTTGCTGGGGTCGATCCGGCGGGCGATGACACATGGTCGTCGGTCGCCGTCGCCGTTCTGGATCCCGAATTGAACTACATCCGCCATGAAGCCGGGCTCGTCGACGAGCGGCTCGCCCAGCGTGAATGGGAACTCTTTGCAGAGGCCCTTGGTCGCCAGAGCAGTTTCGAGCAGGTCAGCAGTTTCGCTCCGGCCGTGGCCGCGACGCGAACGGCCAATGCCATCGGAGCGGTCGTTCTGTCGCTCGCGGGCATTCTGTTCTACATCTGGGTGCGTTTCGGCTCGCTGCGGTATTCCGTGGCGGCGATCGCGGCACTGTGCCATGACGTCATCATTGTGGTGGGCTTCCTCGCCCTCAGTGGCGCGATTTCCGGGCATGCGTGGGCATCGAACGGCTTACTCATCGAGGAGTTCCAGATCGACACAGGCATCGTGGCGGCTTTGCTGACGGTGATCGGATATTCGCTCAACGACACGATCGTCATCCTCGATCGTATCCGCGAGAACCGCGGCAAGCGGCCCGTGCCAAGTCAGGAGTGCGTCAATCGGTCGATCAACCAGACCTTCAGCCGGACTTTCCTGACCTCGATCACCACGCTCATCGCTGTGCTGATCATCTATATCTTCGGTGGTGAGGGCCTGCGTGGATTCGCCTTCGCGCTGGTTATCGGTGTGATTGTCGGTACCTATTCGTCGGTCGCCATCGCCTCGCCGTTGGTCTTCCGGCGCAGCGACCGATCGGCCCCCGAGCCAGTCGATGACACGGGAGCGCAGGGGCTGCTCGCGGATTCCTCTGCGGCCTGATGTCGGTTCTCACGTTGGCGGCGGCGAGCGGCCGATGTTCCTCAGTGGCGGCCTGTGTGATGAGGCTGCTCTATGGAGGTATCACATGTCGATCGGTGGAAAGTTCATTCTTCTCGGTGCCGCGGTGGCGGTCGTGCTGTTGGTGGTGATCTACGGTGGGGGGCCAGTCGCGGTTGATGCCGCGGGCTCACCATCAGTTGCTGCGGTCGTGGACGTTCGGCAACCAGTTTCGAAGCCTGCGGCCCACGTTCCCGAGACCTCACCTTCGAATACCAGCACCCGGGTAGCGAGAACTGCTTCTCGCGTCGCCGCACC
>DOVP01000037.1:4023-4872 GCA_003520025.1 Phycisphaerales bacterium | reverse complement strand
ATTTGGGCGTCACCCACGCGGGTCCACGTGAAACCGGTTCGATCCGCAGTGTGGTGGCACTGGGCACCCTGCTCGCCGAAGGCATCGGCGACACACTGCGGATCAGTTACGCCAGCGACGCGATCTTCGAGGTGCAGGACGGATTCGAAATGCTCTGGTCGCTCGGACTCCGAGATCGAGTCGGTGCCGAACTCATCGCGTGCCCGACATGCGGGCGTATTCAGGTTGATCTCTTCGAACTCGTGCAGAAGGTCCGCAGCAGACTCGCCAATGACATCGAAGTTCCGATGAAGGTCGCGGTGATGGGTTGCGTCGTCAATGGCCCCGGCGAGGCCGAAGGTGCCGACATCGCCGTATTCGCCGGCGATCGCAAAGGCATCATCTACGTTCAGGGTCAGCGGGTCGCCAACATCCCGGAGGAAGAGATCTTGGACCGGCTGCTTGCTGAATGCCGGAAATTTCAGGATCGTGTTCGATCCGGCGAAGCGAAACTTGGCGAAAAGACCGTCGAGATCGTCCCCCCGGAAGTATCCGGCGAGGCCGGGGCCGAGCACGTCACGATCGGCAAATCGTGAAACATCTGGCCCGAACGATCAACCGCCGCGCATACACGCTCGTCGAGTTGATGGTCGTTCTGGTCATCATTGGAATCCTGCTTGCGATGGCTGCTGGCGGCCTGATGCTCGCCCGCCGAGCAGCCATGCAGGCCAGCCAATCAAACAACCTGCGGCAACTCGGCCTGGCGTGGATGCAGTACAACACGACAAGCCGCGGCCGTTTTGTTCCCGGCTGGGTCTCGCCCAACGCCCAACGGGACCTTCGCATGGTGCTGGCCTATCCAGACATGAC
>DOVP01000037.1:0-3638 GCA_003520025.1 Phycisphaerales bacterium | reverse complement strand
CCGTGGACATGGCGGCTTGTCCCATACCTCGGGAACGACCTCTCCATACTCATAGATCCAGATGAACAGGATCTTCTTCCGATTCTCGACTACGAGCAGTTCGGCGAACAGATCGCCTACGAGCCGGCCTTTGCGTACAACGGCTGGTATGTGGGCGGGCACTACACGGTTCCGCAAGGCGCTGGCCGAGCAATCCTGTCCTTTTCATCGGCGAGGTTGGGCGATCGCACGGAGGTCAATCTGGTCGCCGAGTCGATTGGACGCATGAAACACCCCTCGAGCACCGTCGTCTTTCTTCCCGGTGGAAAGTTGACCGAACCGGGCTCATACTCCTTGGCGAACCCGCATATGCAAATGTGGTTCGAGGCGACACCGCCCTACCTTGCCGATCAGCAGATGTGGAGCGTCGTGAGCCCGGACGATGTGGACAGTTTCGAACCGGATATCGGTGTGCCCAGACTCGGGCACGGCATGGACACGCCGATCTTCCACGCCGATGGCTCCATCGGCACCGAAAGCCTCAATACGTTGAGAAGGCAGAACCTGTGGATTGATTCGGCGAGAGTTGTCGAGGAGATCCCAGCCGAAGAATTCACCCACGAAGCGGAGTAAGGGGATTCGCTGCCGCCCAAGGGCCAACGATGAACATCAAGGCTCCGGCGCGGGCTCCCGGGCGGTGCCTGTGCCCAATTGCCGCCCAACCACCCCCACCCAACCGCGGAGCATGTCGACTTCGCTGCGGGTCAGCGGGGAATGCTCGAGTTCCAACGTGATGGCAGGAAGCCACCGCTCGTCGACAACTTCATACTCGCTCCGCTGGGCAAGCAACTCGGCAAGCCCGGACAGATGCCCAGCGCCGTACAGCACGGCGATCGAGTTCATCGTCTGCTCGTCGGTGATCTTGGCGGCCATCACATCCATCGCCCGTTTGTTCCGCAGATCAAGCAACACTTCCTTGAAGGCCGGCCCCTGCATGGACAGCGCCACATCGATCGCCGACTCGTTTCCCAGCATCTCGATCAGTAAGACGTGCATGGTGTCTACAACTCGGCCACCGAACATCGCATCGAGCGTCGGAATCAAGCCGAAGATGCCGCGGACGAGGCCACCGAACAGCCCTTTTTCTTCGAGCAGATCAGTGAGATCTTCGATCCGTTCACCGCGTTCTTCAAAGGCGGCGCTGATTTCGTCGATCGACATGTCGCCCGGCACCCAGGATGAATCCCCGTAGGGCAACCTATCGAGTTGAAACGTCAGCCCGAGCGATTCGGCCATCGTTCGCTGAAGCCCACCGCCGGCGACTTCGGCAGGCTCGGAAGAAATATCCACCAGAATATCGGCGGCGTATTCGTCGCCTCCAAGCATGCCGTCACTGCCGTAACTGAGTAGTTGCCGCGGGGTATTGCCCCGGGCCCGCGTGAACGTCCAAGGACACCCCCACCCATCGCGATGTAGCGTTCTCGCGATGCCGATCATCCGAGGTTCCCGCTCGGCCAACGCGTGCATCGCGGCATTCCAATCGGAAGCGGTGGACCCGGCAAGCATGTGGGCGAGCAGTTTCGCCGTCGCGGCCGTCTGCTCAGCTCGCTCGGCGTCATCTGCGCCACCTGGAGGTATGCCGCCAGCGGGCAGCACCGATTCGAACACGACGACATCACTTTCGCTCAGCAGCGCCTCGACCGCCTCGTAATACCCGGGCTCGCCGACATGGATGACTCCCACAAGCCACACACGCGGACCGCCCGCAACGGGTTCATAGGCGCGGGCTGCGATCTCGAGCCGACCACCCGCATCGTCCCAGACCGGCCGGAGCCAGTTCGGCTCAGCGGCTGGTGCGCCAGCGATGATCGTTGCCAGAATCAGACCGTGCACGCCACCGCCGCCTCACACTCCGTCGCATCTCGCCCAGTTCGCCGATCGCCCTCCTGCCCCGCAGCGACGAGTGCCTCGAGCCGCCCCATCGCCCGTGAGGCCTGACCGCGAAAGGACATGTATGGAAAGATCGTGACCAAGGCGATCACCAATCCAAAGGCTGTTGTCAAGAGTGCCGCCGCGATACCGCCCGCCACCGAAGTCGGATCGGTCAGCGTCGATCGCCCCCCCAGCAGTTCGAAACTCTGAATGATGCCGAGCACCGTACCGAGAATGCCCAGCAGTGGTGCCGCGGTGATGATCGTGGACATCGTCACCATGAATCGATCCAGACGTCCGCGTTGGGCCTCCACCGCTTCCAACGCCACGGCATCGTTCGCGCCTTCTTCAACCAATCGGCAGGCGACTCGACCATATGGCGTGTTGTCGTCTGCAACGAGACCTCGCACCATGGCCGCATCACCGGTGCGCAGTGCGTGGTTGAGCCGCGTCAGCCGCTGCAGTGTCGTCTTGCCATTGACTCCCACCCAGAACAGCGTCCGCTCCACGATGAGCATGATGGTGATGATGCTGAGAATCAGCAGCGGGATCATCACGTACCCACCACGGGTCAACAAGGACGAAACCTCTCCGGACCAGCTGGAGTCAACCGCTGGCGAACTCATCACGACATGAAGGACCGTAAACGTGGAGTGTCCGAGCATGCACGGTATAGTAGACGTTTCGCCCCATCGGACGCATTTGGTGCAAGAGACCATGATGACAAGCAGTACTGTGCAGGAAGGCCGCGATACGCTCGCTCAATCGAGCAAGGTGATCGAGCGGTGGCTTGAAGAGTCGATCGATTGGAGTTGCCTGCCAGCCCATCTGGCCGAAGCCGCGAGATACGGCATACTCGGTGGCGGCAAGCGAATGCGGCCGGCGTTGGTGCTTGAATGCTGTCGGGCGGTCGGCGGCAAGGATATGGATGCGATGGACGCAGCAGCCGCACTTGAGTTGGTGCACTGCTTCAGCCTGGTGCATGATGACCTGCCCGCCCTTGACGACGACGCGATGCGGCGCGGGCAGCCCACACTGCATATCCATGCAGGTGAACCAATGGCGATTCTCACGGGCGATCTCATGCTCGCGATGGCCTTCGGCATCATTGCCAGATCCAGCGCGAACGCTGAAGTTCGGACTTCACTGGTCGACGAACTCGCCAGCGGCACTTCTGACATGGTTGCTGGCCAGGTATACGACACGCTGGGTGGACTTCCCGAAGAACTTTCGCCACTGGCGCAGGTGCAACTGGTCCATCGCAACAAGACCGGGGCGCTCATCAGGACCGCTTGCCGCATGGGTGGATTGTGCGGCAATGCCGATGACTCGCAGATGACATCACTCGCCGCCTACGGGGATGCAATTGGATTGATGTATCAGGTTGTGGACGATTTACTCGACGTCACACAGTCTGCCGGGCATGTGGGCAAAGCCACCGGCAAGGATGCCGCCGGTGGCAAACGGACCTATCCGAGTGTCCTCAGCGAAGAGGCGTGCCGCGGGGAGATTACTCGGCTTCTTGTGGAAGCCGTGCGGGCGAGCAAGATGCTGGGAGCCGCCGGAGGCCCGCTCGCCTGCATCGCCGAATTGATGGCAGTACGAACTCGCTGATTCCTGGTCGATTTCATCCCCATCGTTGGTACACTTCTCCATCGCTGATGATGCCTCCGATGGTTATCAGCCTCGATGGGCCGCTGGACGCTTCAAAGGCCTGTCAGGAGACC
>DOVP01000257.1:13017-13387 GCA_003520025.1 Phycisphaerales bacterium | reverse complement strand
GGCTGATCGCTCATCGAGGTTCTAATGTACACCACCACCCCACAGCACCTCCGTATTCACGGGGGTGTTGTTGTCCATGGGCACAAGTCAGATCGCAGTGAACCAAGGTCAACTTGACAAGTAGTTCCCATCTACTAAAATGGGGTGATGTCAAAAACAATAAAGAGAGCATTTAGTAAGCGTGAGCGAGCAGTTGGGATCGGACTGGCATCTGGATTGATCGTCGGTGCCGTAATTGGATCGGTGACTGGCAACGTGGGATGGTGGGTATGGCTCGGAATGACAATTGGGATTTGCATTGGGGTGACCTATGCTATTCGGCTGAAATAGACTCTCCATCTACCCTTCGACCACCCCACAGCACCTCCGT
>DOVP01000257.1:7063-12694 GCA_003520025.1 Phycisphaerales bacterium | reverse complement strand
ACCACCCCACAGCACCTCCGTATTGACGGGGGTGTTGTTGTTCAATTGCTCAATGTTGCGTACCGTGCTCAGATGGAATGTATCAATATCGATCACAAACTCTCGCTCTTCAATGACCACTGGTCTCCTCGAATCATCGCCAGCCTGAATGGACAAGATGTAAAAATCGCCAAGTTCTCAGGCGCATTCGATTGGCATACTCACAGTGACGCCGACGAGATGTTTCTGGTGCTGAAAGGTTCGTTCAACATGGAGTTTCGTGATCGCGTGGTCGAAGTCCATGAAGGCCACATGATCGTCGTACCGCGAAATGTCGAACACCGGCCAGTCGCCGATGCGGAGTGCGCCGTACTACTTTTTGAGCCAACCGGTCTACTCAACACCGGCGATGGGCCAGCATCGGATCGCACGACGGCGGGGACATGAATCTCGCATGGCGATCCACATCGCCCCCTGTAGATGGTGCTGTTGTCGTTGATTGGAAGACTGCCCCGCCTTGGGAGCACTCGCAATCTGATCATCTTGTCATTGGATGTCTCTATCCAAACTGATGTTCCAGAAGTATGTAGCAGGACTTGGTTTCGAATCCAAGTTGACGGTTCAATGTAAGCATGGGCAGATTGCTTTCCTGTTGATTTGTGTGGATGTATCGAATCCCTACTCTCATTGCCCATGCAAACCCCGCTCGCTTCAATGTCTTCACCAACCCTCGGCGTCGAAATTCCGGCCGTACGCCGGTCATGATGTGATAGCACCAGTCTTCCCCCGCTGTACGCTTCCAGGTAGTTGCTGCCCATACACCTTCGATGACTGCCACGAATGAACCATCTAGGTCCAATTCCCATTCCACATACAACAACTTCTCGAATTCATCCAGATCCTCGGGGAAAATGCTGACCTCAACACGGCTTGGAATATCCTTCTCAAATGCCTTGGACAAGTCATGGAGCTTCTCTCGCCACTGTGGATCTGTATCACGCAGTTGAGCCAAACTGAAGAGTTGGACGGTGTCATCTGCATTTGTCGCAATTCCCTCATCAGAGAGAGTTGTAAGATCTATAGTCAGAAGATACTGCCGGTCCAGTTCGGAACAACCAAGATATTCCGTAAAGGCCAAGGCGGCCTCATTGCCCTCCCGTACTCCAACCACGCAACGATCAAACCCGAGTTCACGAAGGCGGTCCAGGCCAGACTCATAGAGCTGTCGGCCAAATCCTCGCCTGCGGAATTCTGGATTGATCACGACGTCACAGAAGATTGGTTTGCCGATATTTAGCAAGGTGCCGATGTTGTGAAAGGAGACCATGCCAACTGTTTGCTCTTCGGACTCAAGAACAAATCCAAAGCATGTCTTTCCATGGTCTTCGACAGCTTGCTTGCGTGTCTCAAGCATCTTTTCGGGTGGAAGTCTGGGCTCATCTTCGACACGGTCAAACTCGTTCAGATCAAACCATTTCTGCAGATCATCAATTTCGAGTCGCATCTCTCGCAGGCTGAATGATGTTGATGCTGTATCCACGATACGGAATGATATCACTACAACACTACAAAGGCTCTCGGGGATCGCTTGGACTTGCCCCATTGTGAAATCCACAGTGCATGAGAAAGTTGACTCCCATTTTCACCGTGGCCAAGCTGATGCGGTACTCAGATGGCAATGCGTTGCTGCTGAAGCAGCATGTAGGGGGAGCTGTGAAAACTATTGTTGACTCAGGCCAGGTCCTTCTCTCTAATGACGCTCATGGCCACTCTGATTCCCATACTTGTAATTACAGCGGTTCCGTTTAACGGACTGACTTTGTTCAACACAACCATGGGGCCTGATTCTAATCGAACCGTCCTGATCAACAACGACGGAGATGTGCTTCATGAGTGGGTTGGTGCTTCAACGATTGCAAGCACTCCATATCTGCTTCAAGGGGGAGAGCTCATGCGACCCTGTCGAGTTGCCGGGCAGCCAGCAATGCATGGCGCAGCGTATGGCGGTCGCATCCAACACTTTTCATTAGATGGAACCTTGCTCTGGGATTTCACATTCTCAGACGAGAACAATCAGCCGCATCACGACATCTGCCCCATGCCCAACGGCAACGTTCTTATTGTGGCGTGGGAGCGAAAGACACAGCAGGAAGGCCAAGCAGTTGGCAGGCAGAATCTCAACGGTGAGATCTGGCCAACGCAGATCATCGAAGTACAACCCACGGGGCCCGAAACAGGAAACATCGTGTGGGAGTGGCACTTGTGGGATCACCTCATTCAGGACATGAGCCCGTCACTACCCAACTACGGAGTGATCTCCGAACACCCGGAGAAGATGGATATCAATAAAGGCAACATCCATCCTGATAATGGTGACTGGATCCATGTGAATGCGTTGGACTACCACCCAGAACTTGACCAGATCGTGATGAGTTCCAACAGTCTCGATGAGATCTTCATCATCGACCATGCAACAACAACTGAAGAGGCCGCTGGTTCAGCGGGCGACTTTCTCTATCGCTGGGGGAATCCAGGAAACTACGAGCGGACGGGGCAACATGTCCTCTGGAATGTACATGGTGTGAACTGGATTGACGATGGATTGCCCGGCGAAGGCAACCTGTTGCTCTTCAACAATGGAAACGATGACAATACTTCTGATCTGATCGAGTTCATAACACCACTGTTGCCGGACGGAACATATGAGATCAGTGAGGAACAACCCTATGCCCCATTGCCTGGAGACTACGTCTTCTTCTATGAAGAGCCCGGCTTTCATGGCGATCATCTTTGCGGGGTCTATCGATTGCCCAACGGCAACACCATTGCAACTGATGGACCAGGTCAGGAGATCAGAGAAGTCGATTCCGAGGGACAAATTGCTTGGCAACACTTCACATCAGGCAAGCTCATGCGTGCAGTAAAGTACCCGTTTGGCATTCTTGACCCGAAAGACGACACCTGCGATGCTGATGCTGATGGTGACAATGTCGTTGGCGTGAATGACATCCTCCTGGTCATCGCGCACTGGGGCCCGTGTGCAGAATGCGATGCCGATGTCACCGGTGACTCAATCGTAGATGTCAACGACATTCTCATGGTCATCGCCAACTGGGGCCCCTGTCCTTCGTAGTCCCCCCACCACCACCACCCCACAGCACCTCCGTATTGACGGGGGTGTTGTTGTTTCGTCACTCAGATGGCGGCGTGTTGTTTCTAGAGCGGCACGCGGTGGATCTAGGCACACTGTCCCCAGTCACCCATCACGATGAGCAGGTCGGTCACATCGACGATGCCGTCATCATTGATGTCCGAAGTCGCATCATCGGTTCCCCAGTCGTTGATCACCAGCAACAAGTCCGCGATATCCACCAGTTGATCGCCGGTCACGTCGGCAACGCACTCCGGCTCTGGTATCGGCTTCGAATGAGTGTCGAGATAGTTGAAGAGCACTGAGATCCCCTCATCCGAAAAAGAAACAAAGTGACCGCCTGCGCCAACTTCCCACAACTCCGCCGATCCAGCAGAAGCATCATCGCATTCGCCATAGATCCACCGGGTCGTTTCATCAAACCAGATGATCCAGTCCAGGTCGAAGTATCCGCCCTCAGTCGCGGTGGTCGAGCAACCATTCCACGCCGCCCAATACTCGATGGTCGTGTTCACGCCGGGATACGGCGTAAGGCCAATGAACCCGCCAAGCCACCAGATCACCGGGTCGATCGTACCGTGAATCTCCAGCACATGGATGGGCTCGGTTGGCTGACAATTCGAAGGGTCATTCCACATCGCACCGGCAATGCTCACGACGGACGCAAACTTTCCCGCAGCGTCGCAGGCCATGCGGTGACACATGAAGCCGCCATTGGAGTGACCAATGAGGTGAACACGGCCAGGATCAATATTGTAGTTCGCCTCGATTGAGTCTACGAGCGCCAGCAGGTAGCCGACATGATCCGGATTGCTCCCCCACATGTCGCAGCACGCGTCGGTTGCATTCCAATAGAACTCGCCAATTTCATCCTGGCTGCCAACAGGCTTGGCGAATATGTAACCGTGGTCGTTGGCCTCTGACTGCAATGGAAGAAGAATGTCATACCATGCTGTGGTGAGCGGCACATAGCCGTGCAGGAAGATGAGCAGGGGCATCGGTTCATCCGGGTCATAGTCGGCGGGCACATAGACAGGCACCTCGTCTGGAGGCGTCTGCCCCGGCCACTGCGGGCCGGCAACAGCCGTCGTCAGCGTCAGACAGATGAACATCAGCGGTAGTGAATGTGCGACCACGCCCGATTCTACATCGTGTCGTGCTCTGGGCAAGGATTGATGGCAGTCGGGGCGGCAACAGTCTGAGAGACAGCCATGGCAGGCACCGAGCCCCGCCCCACAGCACCTTCATATTCACGGAGCTGCTCTTTAGGTGTTGACCCAACCTACGGACACCCCTCTAATGGCCCTTGTACGAAAAGGTGTGCAATGTTCGAGATCGAATGTCTCTGGGAGTGCAATGATGGCTTGGGGGAGTCGCCCCTCTGGTCCGCCGAAGAAACCTCCCTCTACTGGTCCGATCACGCGGGACCTTCCATGGAGTTGGCCGGCCCACGGTGGCCGTCGATAAAGCGATTGAATGTCGTGACCAAGCAACGCGATGTTTGGCGCATGCCCCAACAAGTGGGTTCCTTTGGATTTCGGGCAACCGGCGGATTGATCGCCGGCACAAATTCTGGATTTTGTGCCGTCGATTTGGAAACCGGCCGGATCGAACAGATCGTCGACCCCGAGGGGG
Source organism: Phycisphaerales bacterium (assembly GCA_003520025.1). GTDB lineage: Bacteria > Planctomycetota > Phycisphaerae > Phycisphaerales > SM1A02 > UBA12567. The sequence goes on along the minus strand of DOVP01000257.1, from coordinate 7,929 downwards.
ACAGGCCGCACAGTCGGCTGAACGATGGAAAGATTGACCGCCGTGGGCGCTATTGGTGTGGCAGCATGGATGGTCGACTGAAGGACAAGGCGTCGTACATCTATCGCTTCGATCCAGATTTTACGTGTCACAAATGCGCAGAAGACTTTTCCTTTGTGTGCAGCAATGGGATCGCCTTTGCCCCGGATGACACTCGGATGTATTTCGGCGATACGACAGGGTGTGCGGTCTATGTCTTCGACTTTGATATTGACGAGGGCCACATTGAAAATCGAAGGCTACTTCTTTCGCTTGAAGATCGAAAGCCCGGGATTATCGACGGAGCGACCGTCGATACCGAGGGGTATTACTGGTTTGCCTTGAATATGGGAGGCAAGATTCTTCGCATCGATCCTCAAGGTCGAATTGATCGAGAAATCGACATGCCGATCCCCAGTCCGACCTGCGTGACCTTTGGCGGAGACAACTACGAAACACTTTACGTCACATCACAACAGTCCTTCGTGACCCCAGAGCAATTGGCAAGGCATCCACAGCCGGGAAGTCTGTTCGCAATTCACGGTCTTGGTGTTCAGGGCCTGCCCGAACCGAAATTCGGCGGCTGAAGCTGATGGTAAGTTGCATTCAATTTGCCCGGGATTCTGCCCACAATCCTCCGCTACGCCCACAGCGGCCCCTCTAGACGAAGGTGTTGTTCTTTCGGCACTCGTGGGGTGGCGTGTTGCTGCTGAAGGGGCATGCGGGGGGGGATCTATAGAAAAAGTTGTTGACCCAGCCTACAAACGTCTTATCTTTCTCGTGGATCCTGTACGACCTCAGGTCGCCTGTAGGAAAGAGAGACTCATGCGACATATCTGCACTTCTAT
>DOVP01000257.1:6144-6857 GCA_003520025.1 Phycisphaerales bacterium | reverse complement strand
GGGATCTATCTATAGGGATAGGCATTGACCTGCCCTCCGGACACCTCTCTAATAGACCTTGTACGGCCTCGGGTCGCCTGTAGGAGAGATATGTCCACACACTTCATCCCACTGATTGGCTTTGTGGCAAGCACCTCAGTCGTTCTGGCAGAGCAGGCCCCCATCTGCATCGATGGTGCCCTTGATGACTGGTCGAACATCCCCCGCGCCGTCCAGGACTCCACGGGAGACACCACCGGCGAGATCGACTTCACGGGGCTCTCGGCAGCCGATGACGATCTGTTCTTCTTTCTTCGCATCGAGGCCATTGCCGACTTCGACCTGAGCGAGAACAACAGTCTTCGGATCTATCTGGATACCGATGTAGAGGCCTCGACCGGATTTGCAATCGGAGGCATCGGCGCCGAGTTGGAATGGCGCCTTGGTGATCTCGAGGGCACGTTTCATCACGATGGTCAGCAGACGGCGGTCTACCACACGGAGATTCGATTCCGCGGCCAACCGACGGTCACAAGCAACGACTTTGAAATCGCCTTTGGTCGTGACACGATTCCTGATGGCGAGCATCCGCTGTTCACCGGTCCAGACGTCCGCATACTGCTGATCGACGGCGACACGGGTGATGTGATTCCCGATGCGGGAACGACCCTGACCTACACCTTCGACATCGGCTCGACGCCCCCTGTCGAGGCTCGACTGTTCGAGCGCACGCG
>DOVP01000257.1:4879-5843 GCA_003520025.1 Phycisphaerales bacterium | reverse complement strand
GGCTCGACTGTTCGAGCGCACGCATGGCGATCACCTGCGGATCATCACGCACAACGTTCTCAACGATCGGCCCTTTACTGGTGCGCATCAGGCGAAGTTCGGGCGGCTCTACGGCGCTGTTGAACCAGACATCCTGCATCTGCAGGAGATCTACGACCACACGCCTGACCAGACACGAGACCTCGTAGCTTCGTGGCTCGGTGGCACGTGGTATGCAACAGGAAACAATGACTGCAAAACGGTCAGTCGATATCCGATTGCGGGATCCTGGGCGATCGACGGCAATCTCGCCGTACTTATCGACACGACCGAGGCCCTCGGTTCCGAACTGCTGTGCATCAATGCGCACATGCCATGCTGCAGCAATGACTCGGGCCGCCAGTGGGAGTCCGACGCGGTCATCGCGTTCATCCGTGACGCGTATCTCCCCGGAGGCGTGCTGACGCTGGACGTAGATGTTCCAGTCATGATCTCCGGCGATCTCAATATGGTGGGCCTAGCCCAACAGATCGAAACGTTGATCACGGGTGACATCATGAACAATTCGTGGCACGGGCCCGACAACCCTCCCGATCCGGACGGCACCGACATGCACAACACAATCTCACGTTTGACTGAAAAGCGAATGGGATATACGTGGCGCAATGACTACGGGTGGTACTGGCCCGGTCACTTGGACTTCATGATCTACAGTGACTCCAACATCAGGCAGCGTCATGACTTCATCGTCTGCACGCCAGAGATGTCCGCCGATGCTCTGATCGACAATGGGCTGCTCGCCGAAGACTCGGACGCATCCGACCACCTGATCTTCTGTGTGGATTTCGCATCCCCTTGCGCAGCCGACATGGACGGCAATGACAGTGTCGATATTGACGAGCTCCTTGCGGTGATTGCTGCATGGGAGACCGACGACGCCGACGCCGATGTCAATGATGATGGCATCGTCGACACCGACGATCTT
>DOVP01000257.1:3458-4575 GCA_003520025.1 Phycisphaerales bacterium | reverse complement strand
GGCATCGTCGACACCGACGATCTTCTCGCCGTCCTTGCAGCATGGGGACCCTGTCCGTAATTCTCCACCACCCCACAGCACCTCCGTATTCACGGGGGTGCGAACGGCTCAATTTCTATCGCTTGACTGAAGGCAACGGGGCAGTAACTGGCCATCCAAAATATTGCTGTGGCGCTTCTTCTATGCCCAATTGTGGCCTCTTCCAGCACTCGAACGTCACCGTGCCCGAAGGCTTGTCGAACCGGACCATGCCATACCCGGGCATGCGATTGTGCAAATTGGTGGGCAGACGACCACTCTTCATTGGATTCGCCACTGCGTGCACCCGCACCATGTTTCCGAAGCCGTCTTCATACTCACCGGTGTATCGCGGTGCGCCTTCCTTGCGGTTTTCGCCGGGATATGGAGGCCACCACCTACGCGGCCAAGTATTGGCGATCGCTGGAACACAAAAGCCCCATCCGGCATCGCCGTGCGCATCAACGCCGTACTCCACCAACGAACCCAGATGCTGATCGCCGGCGATGTGTACTGTGCCAGCCTTGCGCATGGATGACAACGCACGATTTCGACCTGACTGCGGCCAGCCATTACTGTCACCGTCGGTGGCGAAGTGCCAGTCCTCTGGATACTCGTCTGGCTCTGGAAATCCAAGACTCGGAAGAACGCCGCCGCTGTTGGCGCCTGGTGGCAGTGTGGCCATGTTGGCGAAGATCGTCTGCGAAAGAACGCAACTCGCCCAACGATCATCTTCGCGCGTGGCCCAATCTTCCAGGAATGCCTCCTGCCGATCGCCCAGTAGCGGCGCATCGGGATTGTCGCTCTGCGTCTTCGCGTCGAAACCATCGGCTTGTGGCCAACCGTTCTTGAATGCACCCGCTGGACATGCGACTGTAGGCGACTCTTTGAACATGCGATCAGCAAGCACGATGAAGCTCACGCCTCCGAGTTCTAAGTCGCAGTGATACGTAGTGATACCTTGCTCAATGGGCATGTTGTCGGTGCTGTCGGGCAGGTGGCTGGTCTGTGTGCGATGCACGACATTCACGAATCGTGGAGGCATCCTGTACCCCCCGGAATCCTGAGCAGTCATCCCCTCGCGCTTGACGGCCTTTCG
>DOVP01000257.1:0-3070 GCA_003520025.1 Phycisphaerales bacterium | reverse complement strand
GAAGGCGTACTGCGCGTCAGATCGCCGAAACTCCAACAGAATCGCAGCCACTTGTACAGGTAGTCATTGATCGTGATCTTGCCGCCACGAGAGTCCACAGGTACAAAGTCGCCCTCGTAGATCTGGTCACCGGCGAAGAACAACAAGTCGGGCTCGTGTTTGGACACGGCCATGGTTGTCTCCACATGCGGCATCCAGATGCCGTTGTGGTTCCACTGCAGGCCGCCGGTGTAGACCTTCTGGCAGTTCAAGGCAGCAAGATCCAAGTGGCCGTCAACGGGGTGAGCCTTGATCACGCCTTCGTACGTACTCTCGACTGTGGCGGCGGGCTCGCGGAATCGCACCCGAAATGGCGCATCGACAAGGGTCTTGATGCCGTTGACGCGAAACGTGGCTGTGTCCGAGTCAGGATCGATGTCCGACGTGGCAACCTGATGCCAACCGTCACGGTTCTTCAAGTCGAGGGACGCCGTGTGCCCTTCACCCATGGGCCCGAACTGCGCGGTGAGTTTCAGCACCTCCTGATCGACGGTGTACAGCGTGCAAAGCACGGGGCCGTATGCGCGGTCCGGATGGTGCCGCAGTCCCCCGCCGCTTCCGTGCAGGTGGCTAAAGGCAAAGCCACGGCCCTTGGCGGCATCGGGGCCACTGCTGGATACCATCGCCACAGCACCGTCAAGGAGATTGGCATCACCAACTGTGGCGACCGCGGTCGAAATGACGCCCCCGTGATCACCTATCGCTTTGATCGCCACAATCTTTCCTTCAACATGCAACTCCAATCGACAGCGACGCGTGCGATTGCCTTGAAAGCCTTCGCCGGTGCGGGTCTGGCCCTCAAGCAGTGGAAGATTGTCCAAGGCAACCTCGGTATTGACGGACCAGATCGCCTTTCCGGCAAATGGTTGATCGAAGCGACGCAGCGCCACGACACCGTCGCCATCGACCACAGCCAGCAGGCCGCCATCTGGGGCGGGCAGGTGATGCGCCAACGCACTGAGCCTGTAATCCACATGCTCGCCACCGGTACCGATCAGAAAGCCGGCGAACGCCGAAGGTGGCGCAACACTGCCGCGGTCGGCAGGAGCGATGTCCACGGACAGGTCGACAGGGCCGTCGGCGGTATCAATTGATCGAGTAATCCAATGCGCCGTGCGCAGCGGCTTTTTGTTGCCCGCTTGCAGGCACACCAGTGTTCCGTCCTCGATGGCCCAATCCTGCAAGCGATTCGCCCACCAGTCCTTTCCTATCCAGGTTCGGTCAGGCGTGACGTGCCAATCGGCGGTGTGCGGGGCTGGGGCGGCAAGCAACCCGGTCAAGACGAGCATGGCAATGGACATCCCCGCACCATACCGCGACTTCGGTCCAGGGCAATCTTCGAGGATCGCCTGGTCCAATCATGAGGTTGGTGGGTGCTCAGAAACGACTTCCGATGGCGATCCAAATCCAATCGCCCCCCCTGGCAGCCGTCAGAAATTGCCCTCACGGTGCCACTACGTTGCATTTGAACATCTACTTGGCCATTCGGTGGGCGGCGTGTAGACTGGGCGGGTTCCCTGTGGGGGCAAGTGTGGGAGGTAAGTGAGTGGCAATGCTGCCTCCACATGAACTCTGAGGAGAGACCAAGAAATGAACACCTGGATGCAACTGGCTATTGGAACCATGACAGCAGCCACGACGATGCTTGCAGCTGCCAATCCAACACACTCAATCATTCCAGATGAGCATGCACTCTCTCATGAGCACATTCCCAACGCACTTTTCGTCCGCTTCAACTCAGAAGCATCGGTCGAAGTTCGGGAAGATCTGCTCGCTGTAGTCAGCGGTTCAATACGCGAGACATTCTGGCTCGTGCCGGGTCTTGTGAGCATTGACACACCTCTTCCCGTTGATGAGGCCTTGACAATTTTGGCCAGGCGTTCTGATGCCATCGACTATGTCGAACCCATCTACATTGTCCACGCCTTAGAGACGATTCCGAATGATCCCCTTTACGGCCAGCTCTACGGCATGCCGCAGATCCGCGCCAATCTGGCTTGGGATGAGCACACCGGCGACCAGGATTTTGTCATTGCCATTATTGACACAGGCCTTGACTACAACCATGAAGACATCACAAGCAACGCATGGACAAACCCAGGGGAAATCCAGGGCAACGGCCAAGACGATGATGGCAATGGATATGTAGACGATGTACATGGGTACGACTTCTACAACAATGACAGTGACCCATATGACGACAACAGCCACGGCACCCATTGCGGCGGCACAATTGGCGGCCAAGGGGACAATGGCGTAGGTGTCGTTGGAGTGAACTGGAATTGCCGACTGGTTGGCGTGAAGTTCCTCAGCGGTGGCGGATCTGGATCGATCGAAGGTGCGATTGCCTCCGTGCAATATTGCGCTGCAAACCAATTCAAAATCTCAAGCAACTCTTGGGGCGGAGGCGGATTCTCCCAAGCGCTCTACGATGGCATTCAGAATGCCGGCGATCAGTTCGGCCATGTGTTTGTCGCTGCGGCGGGAAACAGCGGTTCCTATGGGGCCTCGTATCCCGCGGCCCTCTCCTGTACGAACATCATCAGCGTTGCCGCTTCAGATAGCAGCGAGAATCGAGCATCTTTCTCTCAGTACCACGAGGTTGAAGTAGATCTTGCGGCCCCTGGCGTTGATGTTGTGAGCTCTGTGCCGGGCAATAACTATGACTCGTATTCCGGAACATCCATGGCAACTCCGCATGTATCCGGCGGCGTTGGCTTGGTGTATTCAGTCATGGGTGACAGTTCTGCCGAGGAAATCATCGATATCATTCTTTCCACGGCCAGGCCAGTCAGTGCATGGAACGGCCTTACTGCAACGGGTGGCATTCTTGATGTGAACGCTGCCCTAGAGGCGTCTTTCCTCGGCCCACAGTTCGAGTTGACGAGCGCTGTGCCCACTGAGTTGGATCCGAATACGACACTTGATGTCACCGCGAGCCTTGATCCACGCGAGGATGTCATTACACCGGGCTCAGTAATGCTCTTCTACCGAAATACCGTTGGCAGCTGGAGCTCAACGGAAATGACCG
>DOVP01000229.1 GCA_003520025.1 Phycisphaerales bacterium | reverse complement strand
GGAAGCCGCCCGGCTGCAGTGAGCTGCTCCATCATGGATTTCATGAGGGTGGTGCGGCGACGACCCACAAGGCAACACAGCGCCTCTTCATAGCGGTCCGGCGAAACAACGGTCATCGGCTCCATGGATCGATGCCCTTCCTTTGAAGTGGGTGGGTGCTACACTACTCTGCCCGATGGGGCAACAGGAGTTTTTTTCGATGCGAACACCAATTCTGCTCGGACTGCTCGCAAGTCTTGCCTCGGCATTTGCCGTCGAATTGGCCAGCGCATATCCACGCCCCGCCCGAGTGTCGTCGCGACCCGAAATCGATTTCACGCCCGGCGATGTCCGAATGTTCAATTCACCCGATGGCACACACTACTGGTACCTGATTTACGATGTCGTCAACACCACGGGACAGGACCGCACATGGGCTCCGTCCATAACACTCTTCACCGATCGCGGTGAGGTGCTCAAAGACGGCGAGGACGTCTCGCGACGTGTTCACAACGCGATCATGGAGCAGATCGGCGACCCCCTGCTTGAGTCGAAAGTCGCCATCATCGGTACGCTGCGGCAAGGGCCGGGGCACGCCAGGCGAGGCATGGCTGTCTGGCCCGCCGCCCGAATGGATGTCAACGAACTACGGATCTTCGTCGAAGGCATCAGTCCGGAGACAGCCGTGGTGGAACATCCAGTCACCGGCGAGCCCGTCACGCTGCGAAAGAACCTCTACCTGCACTACCTGATTCCAGGCGAGGCCACCGCCCGGGGTGATACCCCGATCTCAATACACCCCGGCTATGCCGGCGAAGAGCACTGGGTACTCAGATAGACCCCACAAAACTGTGGCAACCTCGCCCTGCTGGCCTGCTAGACTTGCGGGAATGCTCGTTCCGGCTCACATGATCACCGCCCCGCTGCTGGCCCTCGCGATCGCGATGCCGGCCGCCGCCACATGGGGCGATCCGTGGGAGGCCGCGGCCCACCGCGAGTTGGATCGAGCCATCTCCCCACAGCCCAACTACGAGCATCTCTCGCGGCTCTCGGCATTGCGGGCGCTCCAAGATCGACGACTGAAACCCTTGCTGGTCTCGCTCAGTACCAACGAGGACCCCTCCATTCAGATTCATGCGCTGATGGGGCTGGCCGAACTCACTGCCGAGGGGCGACTCGACCCGGCTCGCATTGTGGCAGCCGATCCTGTGGCCAGGCAAGCAACCATCACACTGGGCCTCGCTGCGTCCCGGCTCAGCCCGGGGGACATCAAGCACCTCCTCGCCGATACAGACCTTGCGGCGGACACTCGTCTGCGATTGTTGACTGCATTGATCGAACAGGGAGAAACCATAGATCCCGCCACCGTGGCCGCCATCGACGCAGCCGATGATCCGATCGTGCTGGCAAGAAAGGCTGCGCTTCGCTCGCATCTCGGATTCGATGCATCGCTGAACGCGCTTGCAGACCGCGCCAGCCGCCAGTCGGATGATCCGCTTGTGCAGAACGCGTGCTTCGAAGCCATTGATCAACTTCGCATTCTTCCCAGCGAGCGGGGGCTGGCCTTCGCCGCATCCTGCATCGAGACGGATCTGCCAGTTGGCGTACGGCGATACGCGATGCTCCTGCTGCTTGAGCAGGAAACGGCGGGTGCGAGTTCGCTGTTCGCCAACGAATTTGAGCGGACCAACCGACGGCGTCATCAACTCGATCTCGCCCTGCTGCTCCTGATGACCCGAACGCCCGCGCCGCCGCAGACGCTCGCAGCCTTCGGCGACGATGAATTGCTCGGCCCCATCGGACGCGCCTCTCTGCATCTCAAGGACAATCCGGCCGAAGCGCTCCCCCATCTTGAAACCCTGATTGCCACCGGCCATCGTCGCTCCACTTCTTGGATACTTGAGTCCGCCACAGACTGGCCCGACACCATGGCCGTTCCACTGCTTGAGCAAATTCTCGATCAGGCGGTCCTCGCCGGACTCCAGAGCACTGCATCGGCCAACGGCGTCGAGGCTGCATCATCGCTCCTTGAGCGTGCGCCAGACCGGTTCCGCATGCGACTCCGCGCCGCCGAGGACGACGGTCCTGAACAACAACTTCTGCTGCTCGCCTTGCTGCAACAACCAGCTCCCGATCTGCTTGATGTTGTGAACTCGATTCAACGCATCGGGGTCGGCCCCGCTGATGTTCTGACGTTGCTCGTGCTCGCCCGAGACAGTGACACCATCGAGACGGCCGATGTGGCGAGTCTCAAACTGATCGCAGCAAGTACCGCTGCGTCCCACGCCATCCGCACACAGGCAGCCTGGCTCGCCGTCCGTCATACGGGCGTTGTAGACGATATGGTTGCCGCGCTGCTCAGGCCCGCCGATTGAACACGCATACATGAGCACCCACGGAGACCCCGCGTGCCATCCGATATCCCCCTGAGCAACCCTGCGGTCGCGCCCTCGGACATACAGGCCATCACCGGAACGCTCCGATCGACGCCGCCTACTGGCTCAGACTGCCGAGCCGAGTTGGAGGACGCCATCGCCGCGAGCACCGGATGCGGATACGCCGTCGCGGTCGCGTCCTCGGAACAGGCCCTCTCAACACTGCTTGCCGCGATGGGGCTCGGATCGGGACACGAGATCGTACTGCCATCGCTCGGAGACGCGGCTTGCCTGCGGGCCACAAAGCGGATTGGCGCCACACCACGCTTCGCCGAATGCGATCCGGGCACCCTCATCCCGACCGCCAGCACCATCGAAGCTGTCGCAACCTCGGCCACCGGAGCCATTCTTGCCGGGCACAGCGATGGATGGGGAACCGGCCTGCCTGATATCGCAACGGCCTGCGGGCGGCTCGAGATTCCATTGATCGAACTGGTCTCCACGAGGCTGGGAAGCCGGTGCGCTGCCGCCCCGGCCGGATCGATCGGACGCGCTGCCATCGTGGATCTCTCGGAGCGAAGCCTCATCTCGGGCGGCGAGGGCGCTGCCATCGTCACCAACGACGCGCATCTCGCTGAAGCTTGCCGCGGAGATGCGTTCATCACAAGCGGCAATCCCCACCGCGCAGATCCCATGCCCGAGTTCGCCGCGGCACTTGCACTGGCACAACTGAACCGGCTCGCCAAAATCATCGATGCCTGCACCGCAGTGGCCGAACGGTACACCGTCTGCCTCTCCAGCATGCCAGAACTGCTGCTTCCTGCCATGACCCCCGAGGTCAAGTCGTCCTGGTCACGCTATGTCATCCGCCTTGACGAAACATTCGGCGCCGAGGATCGAGACGAAATCATTCGCGGCATGCAGCGGCACGATATTCAAGCCGAGATCGGGCTCGCCCACCTGCCAACATTGTGGAACGCCTCGTCTGAAATCGACTGCCCCATCGCCGCCTCGATCGCATCCCGGACGATCGCCCTACCCATCCACGCGGACCTCACCCACCGAGACATCGATCTGATCTGCCAAACCTTGCAGCTCATGGTCCAACGAGCGACCTTCCGCCGGGGGTAAAGGGGCCGAGTATCGGCCCAAGACCAAGATCACACATCAACCCTTCGCCGTGTATCCCCGGGCTGTTCCCGACTCAATCTGCGACGGCCTCCGTTGGCACGACAAAACCCACAGTACTCACCGCATCAGAGGGTTTCGGGCACAATCGCCGCATCCTTCCATCGCCGCAACTTGAGCCCAAGCGTCCGCACACCAATGCCAAGCGCCGCGGCGCTGCGACGGCGATGGCCGTTGTTGTGCCTCAGGGTGGCAAGGATCGCGCGGCGTTCGAGTTCCTCCAGTGTGTGGTCTCCGCCGCAGACCAAACCTTCAGAGGTACGCGACTGGGATGAAAGCGAGATCCACCCGATGATCTGCTCGATGTCCGTTTGGCCTCCGACCGCATTGAGTACAAGTCGCTCACATACCAGTTCAAGTTCGCGGTCGTGTCCCATCCACTGACCCAGCGTCAGGAGCGCTGCAACCTCGTCATCCACGGCCGGTCGCGGCCGACCGAGTCGCATCGATGACTGCGTGAGATGATGCTGAACCAGATCCGGGATGTCCTCTCGCCGATCGGCAAGTGTGGGCATGCGAATGACATGGCTGGAGAGTTGATCCATGAGCTCTCGCCGCAGCAGGCCAGCCATTACGGCCTGAATGGGGGGCTGCCGCAGGACGGCGACGAGGCGGGCCGAACTGGTTCGTGGCAGATCGGATCCAACGGGCTGCCATGTGCCGCGAGCGAGCAACTCAACGAGCCGTCGTTGCACACGCTCCGATGCATGTTCCAGCCCATCAAGCAGCAATGTGCCGCCCTGAGCGAGGGCCACGGCAGCCACACCAGCTTGATCAGCGCCTGGGAAGGCGTGCCGCACATGACCAAAAATCCGCAGCAGCAGTTGTGACTCGGCGCCCTCCCGGCAGTCGATAGGCACAAAGTTGCCCTCGCGGCGACCGCTGGTGACATGCAACCACCGAGCCGCGGGTTCAAGCGGCGTACCGCAGGCACCATGAATCAGCGTCGGGACATCATGCTCAGCGACTTGCAGCAAGCGGCTGCGGAATCCTGCCATCGCTTCACTGCCGCCCACCAACTCATCCTGCCCGCGGCAGGCATAGTCACCAGCGGGTGCGCCACCGAGTTGGCGGACTCGGGATTCCACTCTCGCGGTATGCCGAGCACGCCCCCAGGCAATCGCCTGAACTGGATCCATGTCCCCCACCGCGACAACAGGCTCCGCGGTCGGAGCGGAACTGCGGAGCAACACCACGACCAACGGATCGGCTTCTTGCAATGAACGAGCAATTTCAGCGAGATCGTCCGCCGCTGCCGGGTGCACCATCGCAACAGCAAATCCGCCGCGAGCGAGGTGATCTCTGGCCAGCGCAGGATCAGTGACCCAAACCGCGTCTGCGGATGACGCCTCAGTGGGCGAACCACCGAAGTGCAGCACCCGCTTCGTTCGCGGCAACTGCTCTGTGTTTGCCCAAGCCGCTGACGGGACATCCTTGCCCCGGCGTGCCGGTTCCTCAGCCATGCAATGCTCCCGAGCCGGCGATTCCTTCCGCCGCTCACCCTTCATATCGGACGTCGGCCACGACGGCATTGAGGATTGTGATTATTCCGACCTGTCGTGGATCAGCACGATCGTCCCAGCCACCACATCGCCCAGACTCTGCCCTGTCGGCGTGAGTACGACGATGATGGCGATCGGTGGGGCCAGAACAATCGCACCCCGGAGCAGGTTCCGGACCAATATCTGCCACAGTCCAATGGCCCCGCCGCGAGTAGAGGCCGTGATGAGCCGCATCGCCCGCTTGCCGGGGGTGGCCCGCCGCCCGAGGGCCTCCCACAGGATGCCCCACACCGCCGTGACAGCAGCCAGCACCAGCAGCAGAATCGCCGTCGAGGGAATCGGGCCAGTGACCGCCGCCGAGACGACGTCTATGGCCGTGACGTCCATGACCAGCACGCCCACCAAGACACCGGGAGCGAGGTCGATTCCAAAGGCCAACACTCGCCTGAGCAGCGGCGCAACGGCCAAGCCCTCTGGAATCCGATCCGGCGTGGTGCCGCGGCCGAT
>DOVP01000134.1 GCA_003520025.1 Phycisphaerales bacterium | reverse complement strand
GATGACGATCGTCTCCTCAGACAATCGCCTCAGAAAGGCGGCCAAGCGCCGCCGCTGCAAGAACTTGAATTCCGAGCAGTTCCTCCGCACCATCCTCGACGATCTCGCGGCAAACCGAACCCACATGGAGTCCCCGGATACCCCGGACGCCCCGGATACCCCGGACGCCCCGGATGCCCCGGATGCCCCACCGCCCGATCTGGATTCCTCGTGGGAGGACCAATTCGGCCTGAACCGTGATGAGTTGGAGTCCATGAAGACCGAGGTCGAGGCTGAGGAGTTCGGCGACCTGATGCCTCAGATCGAACCATCGCAACTGCCGCCCTCCGCCCGAGACCATCCGCCTCCGCCACGCCGCGACGCGGACTCCGCCACTGTTCAACCACCGGTGTCGTTCCCCCCCTCACTGATCGAGCAGGCCATGCGGATCGCCCGGGGCGACTGAGTCAGGGCCAGAGGCGGTGCTTGGTCCAAGTAGTGCCGTCTGCTGTGGGTGTGAACACGATGCGATCGTGGAGACGGTCATCGCCCTCCTGCCAGAGTTCCACTCGGTCCAGAGAGACCCGCAGGCCGCTCCAATGCGGTGGCCGGGGGACATCGGAGCCGAGTGGATACTGCATGGCGGTTTCGATCACCCGCTCGGCAAGTTGCTCGCGGCTTTCAAGGGGACTCGACTGATCGCTCGCAACGGCACCGATCTTGCTGGCCCAAGGGCGAGAGGCGAAGTAGGTATCGGCCTCCTCGTCCGAAACAGGGGTCACAGATCCTTCAATTCGGATCTGCCGACCGAGCACATCCCAGTGCATCAGGAGGGCTACCTTGGGATTGGCGGCAATCTGCGTGGCCTTGCGGCTGTGCAGGTTGGTGTAGATGACGGCGCCGCGCTCATCGAGCCCCTTGAGAAGCATCATGCGAAGCGTGGGTCGGCCCTCGCCGTCCACGGTGGCGAGCGCCACCGCGTTTGGATTAGGGCGACCCGCAAACTCAGTGGCATCGTCGAGCCACCGCTGCATCGCCTCGACCGGATCATTTGACAAGGCATCCATGTCGGCCAACTCGAAGCCTTCAGGAAGGCTCATGCGTCGGGATGACCCGGGGCACCGGGCAGGTCGAAGGTGGCCTCGGACTGGGCGGCCCGGAAGGCGAGATACCGCTCGCGGATGCCTTCGTCCGACAAGGCCAGGATCGAAGCGGCCAGAAGTGCTGCGTTCGTAGCGCCAGCGGATCCGACCGCGAGCGTGCCGACCGGGATGCCGCGAGGCATTTGGACCATGGACAGAATCGAGTCAAGACCATCGGTGGACCATGCCTTCATAGGGCACCCCAGAACGGGCAGATGCGTCAACGCCGCAGCGACACCAGCAAGGTGCGCGGCACCGCCAGCAGCGCAAATGAGAACCTTGATGCCGCGGTCTTCGGCTGTGCGGCAGTAGTCCTCAAGCCGAGCAGGCGCGCGGTGGGCGGAGATGACGTTGCACTCGTGGGGGATACTCAGATCGGTGAGGGTGGACGATGTTTTTTGCATCGTCGGCCAGTCGGATTGGCTGCCCATGAGGACGCCTACCTGAGCGTTTGGGTTTGTTTTGTAGAGAGATGGCATTGTGGTCGTATGGGGGATGGGATGATTGGGAGAGCATTGCAGGGTGATAGAAGCGCAGCAGACCGGGCCGGGTTGACGCTCGACCCACCAACAACTGGGGATCCAAGATTTGAACTTGGACTAACTGATTCAGAGTCAGTCGTGCTACCGTTACACCAATCCCCATTGGGCCAGATGCGTCATCATACCAGACGCCCCGCAGTCGATTCCAACTGCGGGGCGTGGTTGTCACCATCTACATGGCTATTCAAACACCACCAGTTGGAGTGGCCTCGGCAACTGGTTTGGCTGGTTTGGCTGGGGGATTGAAAGCCTTCTCAAACTCCTGAATCATGGCATACCAGGCCTTCATGTTGGTCTGGATGCGAATCTGATCCCACGTCGTACCGTCGGTCGATCCGACCATCGTCAGGAGCACGGGCTCACCAGCAGGCGCAGTCGGGGGCAGCATGGCGCCCATCGGGCCCATCATCGCTCGGGCGAACTCAAGGCCCCCGCTGATGGTCTCGCGAACATCCACGACAGCGGCCCACTGCGGCGATGCAAGTGGATCACCAAGCAGACCGGACAGCGTATTGTCGGCACCACCATCGTTCACCAACTTCCGGGCGGACACGAGTCGGGCGCTGCCTACGACATTCACAATGTGATTGCCCTCGACGAGATAGCGGACCGGCATACCGTCATCCCCCATGAAATCGTTGAGCATGCCCTGCATCAGAGCCATTGGATCGGGCTGTCCCTCCGCTGCGGGCGGCATCATGGAATCCATTCCGAAGGCTGCCATCATCTTCTTGGCGTCCAGGGTGACGAGATACCCGGCACCCTTGCCACGGAAAATCTGCAGGGGCTCGGCGTTGACACCGATATCGGCCGCACACAATGCTGTCCACCCTTTCTCAATCGCAGCGAGGGCCACCTCCGGGTCGTCCGTATCCATCACCGAAACGACCTCCAGTCCCTTCTCGCCGAAGGAAACACCACACGCAACACCGGTCTTCAGGCTGCTCAGACAGGAGGTCCACACGGGCATGAGGGCTTCCATCTTGGCTCGCGTCTCGGGTGGCATCACCTCGAAATCAGCCTTGGACATCTCCATTATCATCGAGAGGACATCGCCGTTCATGACACCGACGATCGGCATGTCACCGGGAACGAGTCTGGCCAAGTCCTTCAACTCTGGAGTCCCTTTGGTCACCATGCTCGGATCCGTCGGCACCATTCGCATGAGTACATCGAGATCCGCGCCGTTGAGGTCGATACCGATATCCCATGCACTGATCATGTCCATGAACATCTTGATTTTGGCCACATTGGCGGCCTGACCGCGTTGCATCATGGCCATCTGCTCGTGCGGCAGCACGCCTTCCGGCATCGGCTGCTGCATCGCGGCGAGCACGTCGTCGATCTGATCCTTGAACTCCTCAATGGCCTTGGCCTGATCGAAGTTTGCGGAGATCGTCGCATCGAGCATGCCGTCACCGAGCGAACTGGCCGCCGAAGGCAGCGCATATTCTCGGTTGGCCAGGCACACCCAATTCGTATTCGGAAGCCTGATGAGCGTCATTGTCGGCTGCGCACTGACGAGACCATCGGCGTCAGCGACTTCGAAGATCACACCGC
>DOVP01000275.1:1969-8627 GCA_003520025.1 Phycisphaerales bacterium | reverse complement strand
CCGATGGGCCGACTGGATGCCGACTCGGACTTCATCGACGCTTTGGTGGCAAGGCTCGGTGATGCCTTCCTCCGTGATGAACTCGACCATGTCGCCGACTTTGGCATCGAAATGCAGGTGCCGTGGATCCAGTACTGCCTCGGAAGCCCGCGGATCATCCCGGTGCTCATTCCCGACCCACTGGCGCAGGCCTCCAGCGATGAACCGCTTATCGAAACGGCCGACTTCGTGGAGGCGGCGAGAGCGGTGATCGCCGAATCTCCTGGCCGCACACTCGTGATCGGCACGGGGGATCTCAGTCACATCGGACCACAATTCGGAGAGCCACGAGCCATCGATGAGCAGCGGCGATTCGAAGCCGAGCGAACAGATCGCGAACTGCTCGCGGCATTCGCCAAGGGTGAATCCGACTCGTTCGTCTCCGCTGTCAAGTGGAATGCCAATGCCAACCGCTGGAGCGGCGTCGGCGTGATGGCCTGCCTGCTGGACATCATTCGGCCAACAAGCGTGGACCTCATCGACTACCACCAGCATGCGCTCGACGATCAGGGAGCCGCCATGGTCGCCTCCGCGGGCTTGGCGCTGAGTGTGTGATCGCCGTCGTGACACGGGTATCCGCCGCCTCGGTCGAGGTGGAGGGTTTCAGGGAGGCGATCGGAACTGGCCTGCTGGTGCTCCTTGCGGTCGAACCAGGTGACACCGACCATGCCGTAGCGTGGATGGCCAAGAAACTCTCTCATCTGCGTGTCTTTCCGGATGAGGAGGACCGTATGAATCGCTCTGTACTGGATATTGGCGGCAGCGTCCTCTTGGTCAGCCAGTTCACACTCGCCGGTGACTGCACCAAGGGGCACCGACCCAGTTTCATCGGAGCAGCCCCGCCGGAAGTCGCTGAGCCGGCCTATGAGGCGGTTGCTGATGCGATGCGCGTGGAGTACGGACTGGAGGTGCGTACGGGTGTTTTCGGGGCAGCCATGCAGGTCCACTCGGTGAATGAGGGACCAGTGACGCTCATCATTCAGGCACCCTGATTGAGTTTTTTTTGCTTTTTTATCCTCGGGCGGAACCCGCCCCGCCCCAGTGGCGAACAGTGTTTCACAACCAATGCCCCCCCACAAGGAGCCTGTACGTTGGCGGTCAACGGCGGGCTCTTTTTTTGGAGGAGATGGGGCAGGTACCGCCCGGGAGTATGCGGCAGAGGGTTGGCACCGCTCAACGGTCCCGAGCAGTATCTGACTCCACCATCGCTGCCAGCACCGCTTTCATGTCCTGCCACACCTGCCCACGGACCTCGGGGGTGTATTTTCGCAGCAGATAGGCCGGGTGGAAGGTTGGCATCACGAGGACGTCACGGCCCGTTTCTGGATCCGTCCATGCCGACATGCGGCCTCGCAACCGCGTAATGCCGGTTTCCGTGTTCAAGAGCGTCTTCGCGGCTGGGCCGCCAAGTGCCACGATGATCTGAGGTTGGATGATGCTCAACTGCCGTTGTAGCCAAGGAAGCGACATGGCGACCTCATCGGGAAGGGGATTGCGGTTTCCAGGCGGACGGGCCTTGAGGATGTTGCAAATATAGACCTCCTCGCGGCGGAAGCCCATGGCGGCAATGATCTCATCAAGTTTGCGACCGGCAGGCCCCACGAATGGTCGACCGAAGCGATCTTCCTCGGCCCCCGGGGCCTCGCCGACGAACACGACCTCAGCCGATGCGCTTCCTTCGCCAAATACGCAGTTTTTGGCGGCCGACAGGCTCTCGCAGCCTGGAAAGAGCGTTTCGACTTCGGCTTGCAGCGCTGCCAATTTCTCAGCGGCATCGGTTGCACTTGCCGCGGCCGCGTCGACTCCGCCGCATGGTCGCGGCATGCATGGAACCCCCGCCACCGCGTCGGCCCGGGCCAGTAATCGAGTCTGTGGAGAGAAGGATTTCTGCAGTTTTTTCTGCGCTCGCAACCGTCGGTCCTCCACCAGTTTCCAGCCTCCAAAGCGGGCTTGCCCCCATGATATTGCCGGTGTTTGGATTTCTGGGGTTGCTAATTCAAAGAAGTCGGCAACAATAGGTGCTGGATGCAAAAAGGCCTTCTCCGGGGCTGGATAGCGGGGCAGCGTAGCCCACAATCAACCGCGGACCCCTCCATGAGTGGAATGGATTCAACACATGACACCGCAACCACAGACCACTGAACTTCAGGCATACAACATGCTGCTGTACCGAGGACCGGTACACCCAGAGTTCTTCAATATCACCGGTCGACGCCAAACCGCCCACGCCGACTTCGAGTTCGAAGCGTGGGTCTTCCGCGGCGGGCACGTGCTGCGGTTTGAGCATGCCACGACCACACTGTGTGAAGTCGTGACCAGCGACTCCAGTGGGCTACCTGAGCGAGGCTTGGTCACCTCCATGCCCTGCTCAGGTGAGCGGGACTACGAAGAAGTCTTCGGCGATCGCATCTCCTTCGTGACCTCGATTCAGACCGAAACCCTCTCTGAGCACCTCTATCTCAGCACCCACCGCGAGATGGTTGAGCATGGCGAAGATCCGACCTGCTTGGTGACCAACTGGACCAACGAGGGCTCGCATCCAAACCTATCGCTCATCGAATTCCAGCGGTACAACGATCAGGTCCACGTGCAGACCTACCACCTCCGCGGTGACAGCCAAACGGTGCTTCGGACCCAATCGATCCTGCAAGCAGGCATCGAGGCCGAGGAAGAGGACGACGACTGATCCGCTCTCGATTCTGAACCACTCGAGGGCCGCGTTCTCCATTGAACGCGGCCCTCGCTGCATCCCCAATGGGATACCATCGCCGCCGTGACGGGCGGCCACCACTCCATCGCCGCCCCGGGAGCCAACCCATGTGCGAGCGACCTCCAGCGACCTCCATCAACGACATTCAGTTCGGCCGTGTCTTTCGATTCGGTTCGCTGCTCAAAGCGATTGGCTCATCCATCAGCCCAAGCCGCATCGGCATCGCGATGTTCACACTGGCGCTGCTCGTTGGAGGCGGGCGAGTCTGGGATGCGATCGTGTTTGATGGCGATGCCACACAGATCAGTTCGATCTCGAAACCCTTCGACAACACGATGCAGTGGATCGGTCAATCCGGTGGCAACTTGATGAATGCCACCTTGGAATTCGATCCAAGCGCGTTCCTGAACGCCAGCCGCGATCTGCTCTGGGGAACACCAACTCGCC
This sequence comes from Phycisphaerales bacterium, assembly GCA_003520025.1. Taxonomy (GTDB): domain Bacteria; phylum Planctomycetota; class Phycisphaerae; order Phycisphaerales; family SM1A02; genus UBA12567. Next base: position 5,431 of record DOVP01000275.1, on the reverse strand, counting down.
TGTGGAATGACGGACACACTTGGTTCGTCGTGCTCTTCGGCGTCTGGACCGCAGCAGCACTCGCCTTCGGCGGCGGACTGCTGTGCCGCTTGGAAGCCGTGCAAATTGCCTCTGATGATCCGGCACCCATCAACCCCGCGATGGCGATGAGCCTATCGCGATGGCCGGCGTTTTTCGGAGCCCTGCTCGTCCCATTCGTGTTGATCGCAGTACTTGCCATTGGGCTGATGATCTTTGGCCTGGTGCTCTTCAATCTTCCCATCCTCAACCTGCTCGGCGGAATCGGATACGGCATCGCTCTGCTGGTTGGACTTGGTGTGACGCTGTTGCTGCTCGGCTTCGCCGTGGCGTGCCCGCTGCTGCTGCCCGCAGTCGCGAGTGAAAATTGCGATGGGCCAGACGCGATGCACCGGGCGGTTGCCTACGTCATGGCCAAACCACTTACGTGGATGCTCTATCTCTTCACGATACTGCTCGGTCTGGCACTTGGATTGCTGCTGGTCGGCGGCGTGGGCTATCTCACCATGGCCATCACCGAATCGCTGGTCGGGGCGTGGGTCTACACCCCCACCTTCGAGATCGCCGAAGCAGCCATGATTGGTTCAGATGCCGCCGATGCCCCTTGGTCGGTCGAGTGGGCCGGTGGTCTCATCGCGTTCTGGGAGGGACTCGTGCAGTGGGCCATTGCCGGATGGGCCATCGCCTATGTCATGGCAGCATCCACGCGAGCCTACTTGTTGCTGCGATTGACGATCGACGGGCAGGACGAGCGGGAAATCTGGTGGCCCGGTCTCATTCGAGGGACGCTGGCTCCAGAGCCACCCGCCCACGACTGAATCGTTCTCGCCACGCGGCCACGATCAGCAGGATGCCCGCGATCGCTGGCAGGGCGAAGAATAGATTCCAGATCAGCGACCAATCCAGACAGATCAAGCCCGCCCATCCAATCAGCATCACGGAACCGCCGAACAGCGGCTTCCACCAACACAGCAGCACGCCGAGTTGGGAGATGCCGATCATCACGAACATCGCGACCTCAACTTGGCTGAGCGGACGCTCGGAAACCGGCTCGTCGCCAAACACGTGGCCGAGCAGCATGAACATGAAAAATAGGAAGTAACCACTCCCGATGAGCCTTCCGGCCCACCGCAGCAGGCTTGCTGTCCGCATCACGGCACCAACGGCATGCAAATCCACAAGATCAGATAGGCAAGCAGCCCGGTACCCGCGACGAGCACCAGAACGAGCCAGAGAATCCGGACCAACGTGGGATCCCACCCGAGGAAGTCAGCGATACCACCGCAGACCCCCGCAATGACCCGATTGTTGGCATGACGAACCAGTGGCATGGCCCGAATCCTACCAACAAACAGGAGGAGCAACCGCCAGTGATACCATCGCCGGCATGACGCATCTCATCGCGACGCTCCTGTCGATGCTCCTCGCTGGCCCCACCAATCCGGATCCCATTGCAGGTGTCTGGAAGGGCAGTATTACAACGCCCGGCGGCGGAATTGAAGTGCTCGTCCACATCACGCCCACTGGCCCGAATACATGGACAGGCTCCATCGACACACCCTCGCAGCATTCCTTCGGCATCCCGCTAAGCAGCGTGCAGTTCGACGAAGGTGAACTCATCGTCGAATGCGATGTCACCAAGGGAACATGGACCGCAAGACTTGAAGATGGCAATCAGGAACTTCGTGGCACATGGACACAGCGGGGCGGCAGCCTCCCACTGAACTGCTCACGGATGCCAACTCCGCCCCCGATTCCTTCCACGCTCGCCCGCGAGTTGATCGGCATCTGGGAAGGCACGCTCGATGTCGGGGCCGTTCAGTTGCGGCTTGTGATCGGAGTCCAACGCAACTCCCCCACCACCGTCGCTGGCTACATGGTCAGCCCGGATCAGTCGCCTGAGCAGATTCCGATTGGCCGCGTTGACTGGGTATCCGACCGAACGGTTCGCATCCTGATCGGCTCGATCGCCGCGTCCTTCGACGCGGCGCTCTCACCATCCAATGACACGCTTACGGGCACATTCACGCAGGGTGGCGCCCCCTTTGAATTGTCGCTGAGTCGAGTCGAGAAACCAACCACCGCGCATCGCCCGCAGGAGCCAACACCGCCGTTCCCCTACCAAGTGGAAGAGGTCACCTACCGCAACGAGCCTGGCGATGTCACGCTCGCGGGAACCTTGACCACTCCGGAGGGTGCCGGTCCGTTCCCCGCCGCAATCCTGATCACCGGCTCAGGTGGCCAGGACCGCAACGAGGAGATCTTTCAGCACAAGCCGTTCTGGGTCATTGCGGACCACCTCACCCGCCGCGGTATCGCGGTACTCCGCGTAGACGATCGCGGCATTGGCGGCTCGTCTGCAGGGCCAGCACCAGGCACCGCCACCTCCTTTGATTTTGCTGGTGATGTCGAAGCTGGCATCGCCTTTCTCGCCAAGCGTCCAGACATCGGCCCTGTTGGCCTCATCGGCCACAGCGAGGGCGGCATCATTGCGCCCATCGTGGCCGAGCGAGACGCAAATGTCGCCTTCATCGTGCTGATGGCAGGCACCGGCGTTCGTGGCGATGTGCTCCTCACTTCTCAGAGTGAACTCCTCATGCGGGCGATGGGCTCGGACGAGGAAGAAATCGCAGCAAGTCGCCGTACCCAGCGGGCACTCTTCGATGTCGTACTCAATGAGTCCTTGAGTTCGGATGAAGCCGAGATCCAACTTCGCGCAATCATCAAAGCCGACCCGGAGTTCGCCAAAGCATCGGAGGAAGAACAACGTACCGGCATGGAACAGGCGCTCGCTCAACTGACCTCGCCTTGGATGCGCACTTTCGTCCGACATGACCCCTCGCCCATCCTCGCCAAAGTGACGTGCCCAGTACTCGCAATCAATGGCGAACTCGATCTACAGGTACCGGTTAAGCAGAACCTTGACGCCATCGCGGCGGCCCTGAAGAAGGGCGGCAATCCCGACTGGACCGTTCGCGCCTTCCCGGGGCTGAACCATCTCTTTCAGCACAGCGAAACCGGTCTCGTGTCCGAATATGGTCAGATCGAGGAAACGATTTCCGAAGAGGTGCTCGACTTTATCGCCGATTGGATCGCGGTCCGCTTTCTTGGTGAGGCCAGGCCGGTCACGCGACCACTCAAGGCGGGTTGAGAACCCGCACAGGGTTTCCCATGGACTTTGGAACCTGTTTCCGCTAGACTCCGGGACTCGGCGGAAGGATCCGTCTGACAACCCGTGAAGGACCGGTCGATTTATCAGGACACAGCCCGTGTCCGACGCACACGGTCACAAGGGCACCGGAAGCCCTTCGATTCTCCGGACAAAGACAACACGATTATGAGATTCTCAGAACTGCGGCTCTCCGAGCCGATTGTTCGGGCGGTCACCGCAGAAGGCTACGAAACCGCCACCCCAATTCAGGTCAAGGCCATCCCGGAGATACT
>DOVP01000275.1:0-1592 GCA_003520025.1 Phycisphaerales bacterium | reverse complement strand
GCGTTTGCGTTGCCAATGCTGCACCAACTTGCTGCAACCAGTACCAAACGGTCCAAACGCCCCGAAGTTCGGCCCCACGGCAAGAGCAAACGCCGACGCGTCAATCCCGGTCGCCCCCGAGCGCTCATCCTTGCACCAACCCGTGAACTGGCCAGCCAGATCTTCGAGAGCTTCTGCACGTACGGTCGACATGTCCGCATTCGTCACGTGGTGGTCTTCGGCGGCGTCAAGCAAGCCAGTCAAGTCCGATCACTTCGCGCCGGCTGTGATGTGCTGATCGCTACCCCCGGAAGGTTGCTCGACCTCATCAACCAAGGACACATCGACCTTCGCGGAGTGGAGACGCTCGTACTGGACGAGGCCGATCGGATGCTGGATATGGGATTCATCCACGACATCCGCAAGATCGTCACAAAAATGCCCGGCGAGCGTCAAACGCTGCTCTTTTCGGCCACGATGCCCCGTGAGATCCGCAACTTGGCAGATTCACTGCTGAGCGATCCGGTCTTCATGGAAACGGCTCCCACCGCATCGCCAGCCGAGGCGGTTGCACAGTCGGTCTATCTGGTCATGCGACAGCACAAGCCCACGCTTCTACAACGAGTGCTCGACCAGCCCGAGATGGGCCGCGCCCTCATCTTCACCCGCACCAAACACGGTGCTGACCGTGTGGTCAAGCAACTTGGCCGCGGTGGTGTGCAGGCCGAAGCGATTCACAGCAACAAGAGCCAAAACACCCGAACAAAGGCGCTCAATGGCTTTAAATCGGGACATGTGCAAGTGTTGGTCGCAACCGACATCGCTTCGCGGGGCATCGATGTTGACGAGATCACACATGTCATCAACTATGACCTGCCCAACCTGCCGGACACCTACGTCCATCGCATCGGACGAACGGCACGCGCCGGTGCCTCCGGAGTGGCCATCTCGTTCTGCGATCATGACGAAATCAAGCATCTCAAGGCCATCGAGCGGCTAATTCGCATGGAAATCGAGGTGCGAAGAGACGAGTCTGACCTGCTCTTCACTCCCTCCAGAAGCAAAAAAACGCAGGCCTCGCAGAGGGACAACCGCAGCAAGGGCAGGCCCGCTCACTGGAATAAACGTCGCTCCAAGGGCAGGCGTGGATCACCTCCAGCTGCAAAATCAAACGGATGGAAACGTCAGACAAAGCGACAAAAACAGGCCGTTGCCTGAAACAGGGCGTGGCATTCCTGTAGCATGCCCGCTCGGGTCCGCGGATGTCGCGAATTCTGAATCTCAAAGACAGCCCCACGGCGGCCAAGTCCGTCATTCGTGAGCAGTCCAAGCTTGGAGTATCTGGTTTGAAAATCTTCGTAGGTAACATGAGTTTCGATACCACCGAAGACGGCCTTCGTGCCGCCTTCGCCGCCCACGGCAACGTCGAAGACGTCGCCGTCATCACAGACCGTGACACCGGCCGCCCCCGCGGATTCGGCTTCGTCACCATGCCCGACAGCGCCGCCCGCGACGCCATCGAGGCACTCAACGGCACAGATCTCGATGGCCGCACCCTCAACGTCAATGAGGCTCGCCCCAAGGCCGACCGCGGTGGCGGTGGCGGTGGCGGT
>DOVP01000170.1 GCA_003520025.1 Phycisphaerales bacterium | reverse complement strand
CTTTCTGAACTGCCGATGCAGCGGCGGAATCGGTATGAGTCGCAGTGGGGACTCTCGGCCAAGGATGCTGCCGCACTCACCGAAGTGCCTGCAACTGCGATCTATTTTGATGCCTGCGCCGCTGCTGCTGCCAACGCGACGGATCTCGACGATGGTGCCGCTGCCTGCGAGGCAGCGAAGTGGATTCTCAACGCGGCTGCGAAACTCGCCCATGAGCGGGGGGTTGATCCGCACGAGTCGGGCATCACGCCTGAGCAGTTGGCTGGGATCATCGCGCTACGTGAAAGTGGCGATATCGGATCAAGCGCCGCGGTGGAGTTGTTCGAGGCACTGTGCGGCTGCGATGACGATCCACGAGTGCTCGCTGAATCACGCAACCTGCTGCAGGTCAGCGATGCCGGCACGCTCGATACGTGGATCGATCAGGCTCTTGCCGAGCAACCGCAGGCGGCAGAAGACTTCACTGCTGGCAAGGACGCGGCGGCCGGCCGCATCATCGGCTGCGTGATGAAGGCCAGCGGTGGCGCGGCCGACGCAGGAAAGGTGCGGGCGCGGCTTGTAGAGCGGTTGCGGTAGAGCCTATTCGGCCGTGACGCTCACCATGCCGATCGGTTCGGTGGGGCGGTCGGCACCGTCGGTGTCGGTCTGTCCGATCGCCCGCACTGCATCGATGCCATCGGCCACTTTGCCAAAGGCGGTGTACTTGCCGTCGAGATGCTGGCAATGATCGCGTCCGAGGCAAATGAAGAATTGGCTTCCGGCTGAGTTGGGATCGGCCGATCTCGCCATCGACAGCACACCTTCGTGATGCTCGCGATCATTGAACTCTGCATCGACGTTCCAGCCTGGTCCGCCGGTTCCATCGCCCGTGGGGCAGCCGCCTTGGATGACGAACTCCTTGATGATGCGATGGAAACTGAGCCCGTCGTAGAAGCCTTCCTTCGCGAGTTTCTGGAAGTTCTCGACATGCTTGGGGGCGACGTCATCCCAGAGTTCCAGCGTGAGCGTGCCATGGGTCGTTTCGATTGTTGCGGTTGGGTATGTCATGTATTGGATTGTAGTCCATAGTTCTCTTCCGCCGAAGGTCCATTTGGCCCTACCCGCGACCACCTGGCTCCAGCGATGCCACGAGTTTGCCCGCCCGCCAGATCCGCACCGTCCCATCGGTTGAACTGACCGTCAGGGCGATCGAACGGGTCGAATCGGTGATGCCCGCAGCCGCGGCGTGGCGGGCGCCGAGGCCGGACTCGATTTCATGCCGAGACGACGCCAGTACTCGGGTACCCGCGGACTCAATCGTGCCGTTTCCGCGGATCAAAATGGCTCCGTCCAATTGGGCGTATTCGCGAATGGTTTCGGTCATGCGTTGGTCCAGAATGTTCCGGCTCTTCTCGGGGTAGCCCTGGAACGGGTTTAGAATCATCTGTTCGGACTTGGCGAGCACCTCGTTGGTGTCACCCACGACGAGCATTGCCCCGATCCGGCGACCTTCCCGGCCGTGCGAGCCGAGATGCAGCGCGATATCGAGCGTTTGCTGGAAGACCGTTCGTTTGATGTGTTCGGCGATCGTGGGTTGTTCGGTCGCGTGCAGCAACTCATATTCGCTGCCGATGTGCAGCACAATCAGACTGTCGATGAGGCCGCGAAATGGCCCAGTGAGAAACACGACGGTGTCCGCGAAATCAACCAGCCGCCGAGAGACCGCAACGAGCGCCGCGAGCTTGACCTGTCCCATGCGATCAAGTTCGACCTGTGGGATTTGCAGCACACATTCCGCAGCAACACCCAACTCCTCGACCCGCCGCTCGTCTTCGGGACGCCGAGTCAGCAGCAGTGTGCCCTCCGGGGGCTCACACCCTTCAGGAAGCGCGTCTGCCGATACGACGATGGCTTTGGCGCCAGCCGAGCGGGCGATCCCGGCAGCCGACTCGATCAGCAGATTGGCGACCAGTCCGGGCTCAGCCACGCGGATGTACTCGGAGTGACCGTGTCATCGACTCAGGTTCGGCCGTTCCCGCAGGCCGCTGATGGCGGTCGGTACGAGAAAGCGTCGCCCACGGTAGTGGCTGAGTGACCCGCTGATATGAACCGGTACTCGATAGTCGGTTCGCCGTCCATCCGCTACAAGAGCGTTCAATGTCGGCGAAGGAAGCAGTACGACCGGCGCGTCCCCTTCACCCCATGCGTCAGCATCAAATACGAAGATCCAGGCACCACGGCGCCCACGCAGCAGCCGACCTCGCCGCGAGAGGATCAGCGTGCCGTCCAATTCGGCGTCTCCCATTGGTTCAATCAACTGACCATCATCAAGTGAGCGGGGGAGTGTTTTGATCGTGGACTGCAGGTCCGCCACGATATCGGCGATGCTGTCGCCGGCGGATCGCCCTGATCGCATGCCGTCCTCTGGTTCGTTGGGGTCGGCTGGTTCGATGGTCGGCTCGGCTCGCCGAGTGTGCTCGGTATGTGTTTCCACATGCTGGGGCATCAGCCAGTTTCGATTGTCGAAGAGCGCGACGGTGCCAGTGACGGTGAAGGCCGGGGATGCGTCCGAGGCCACTTCCACCTGTTCCATTTCCTCAAGCACACGAGAGGGCATCAGGATGAAATCTCGCACCCGGCCCTCTGGATCGGCAGTAGCGCCAATGAGCCGAAGCGTCCATGGATCGCCGGGCTCGGGGCGCACCATGATCCCCTCCACGTTGGTGAGAATGGCTCCATCGGGGACCAATGGGGCGGGTGGCGGAGTACCGCCGACCACCATCAGAATGCCGATCACGATGCCGGGTCCAATCATCATCGGCAAGCCTACCCGAAGGGCCGCGTCGAGGCCTTTGCCCCCTACCTCCGTGGCCGGTATCCTTGCCCCCTCGGCCGAGTGCCCAAGTGGACTAAGGGAACGGATTGCAAATCCGTCATTCGTGGGTTCGAATCCCACCTCGGCCTTCGCCCCCGCCAAGTGGGCTGCATTCCAAGCGATTGAGATGGATGCTTCATGTCGGCCGAGTATGAACTAAACCAGCCTCAGACCCGTTCGTTCTGGCTACACCTGCTGCTCGCAGGTTTCTCGCTGTACTTCTTCCTGTGCGCCATCAATGTGATGGGCGCTGGGCTCAAGGTGATTGGCAAAGAGACGAGTTGGTTGGCCGACGCAATCGCCCAGGGCGATAACCCGCTTGTGGCATTG
>DOVP01000130.1 GCA_003520025.1 Phycisphaerales bacterium | reverse complement strand
CGAGCAGGCGGCCTATTGGACGCGGGATCAGTTGACACTGGAAGAGGACGAAGAGAAGGCGGCTCGTCGGTGGGAGATCCTCGGGCGCCTTCGCGTGCGAACCAGTTTCGATGACTTCCTGTGTGTGCACGGCTCGCCTCGCAGACCTATCAACGAATACATCTTCCCAGAGGATGCCATCAATTCGCCGGTGAAGATGAAGCAACTCTTCGAGCATGTTCCGAATTACTGCCTCGTCGGGCATACGCACGTGCCGGGTGTCTTCACCGATGAGCCGGATTTCTACGGCCCAGAGGACATGGACAACTCGACATGGACGTTCAAGGGCGAGGAGAAGTGCATCATCAACCCGGGCTCCGTAGGCCAGCCGCGTGATCTGGATCCGCGGTCCAGTTATGCCATCCTCGACGAAGAGGCCAAGTCGGTGGAGTTCTTCAGACTTGCGTACGACATCGACGCCGTCGTCAGGAAGATCTACGCGATTCCAGAACTGACCAACTGGTTGGGCGACCGGCTGATCGAGGGCCGCTGACCCATGGGCAAGTCTGGCGGCTCCAACGATCCCCGCGCTGAGGCGGCAGCGAGGCTTCGGCGTCTGATACCGATCGGGGTGAGCCTGATCATCCTGCTGGTTGTCATCCTGATCGCCACAGCGCCCCGCTCCGGTCGCGGCGTGGATGCAACGGTTGCGACCCCCACCGAAACCATCGATACGCCGGCCACCGAGGCTCCTTCCGAACCTGCCGAGCCAAACGCCGCTGGTGAGGCCGTTCCCGACACCGCGGCCTCTCCCCCCTCGCCTGAGCCGGAGGCCACCGAGGCGGCAACATCAGAGAAGCCGGCGGCTGGTTCTCGATCGCTCGAGGGCCTGCATGTCCACCTGATTCACGTTGATCCATCTGCGGCTCCACTTCCCATGCTCGGCGGCTTGGACAATCCCGAACAGGCCAAGATGCAGCTCGAATTCACCCGTCAGGGTGCCGGCATCGTTCAGATTCCCTTTACGAATATTTGGACGACAGCCGAGGCGAAGCGGCAGGCCGCCTCATGGTTCTCATCCCGTGGAACGCCGGGGGCGAATCAGACCGAACTTCCACCGTTTGATGAGCGGCTGGTGCTGGCCAGAGAGTCGGCGGTCTCTGTCGGTGGGCGACTGGCCATGATTCCCCTGCTCTCAGCGGGCAACATAAGCATCGGCGGGACCACGCTGGATCTCAGTTTGGCCGAATGCTGGAAACCGACCGGAGTAGGCAGCTTTGAGGCCGAAATTCGGAATGGTGACGAGCAGCCGGTCGTTCGCATCGAGCGTACCTGGACGCTCGACGAGTGGGACATTGAACTTGGACAACGGATTGTGAACCTCTCCGGGGAGGACTTGGAGATCCGCTGGTCGCAGTTCGGTCCGCCCAATCTCATGCCCGATCGAGCCCGGTACATGGACCGCCGCCGGATGCGATTTGGATATCTGCTCGGAGAGCAGAACGATCCAGATCGTCTTGCCGGTGTAGTGGCCGACGGCGCCATGCTGCTGGAACTGACCGATGTGGCCAACCCAAAGAACGATCCGGTGCTATGGCCCAACGAACTTTCTAGAGCGGAGGGATTCGAACTTTCGTGGTTCGCCTCGACCAGTCGCTACTTCGCCATGGCCATCCATCCGGTACTCGACGCCGAGGGCCGCGGCGATCTCTCGTTGGGAGATGTCGTAGCCGAGATCAAGCGGTATCCCTACAAACTCAACGATGAGGATGTCATCCTGACCGGGCTGTCATGGCCGGCACCGAGCGGACCTCCCGCCGTCTTGAAGGCCGGGGCCACGAAGTCGTTATCGATGGGCGTCTACGCGGGCCCGCTAGAGAAGTCCATTCTCGCCGGGCAGCAGCCGTACAAGACACTGAACATGCAGGGCTTGATCCTGTATCAGATGTCCAGTTTCTGCGCGATTTGCACCTTCCAGTGGCTGGCGCACATCCTACTTGCCGTATTGGCCTTCTTCGATCACTACGTCGTCTTCGACTGGGGCATCGCCATCATTTTGCTGGTGATCTGCGTGCGAACACTGCTCCATCCGATCACACGTCGTAGCCAGATGGGCATGCAGAAGTTCGGCAAGCAGATGCAGCGGCTCAAGCCGGAGATAGACAAACTTCAGAAGAAGTACGGCGGCGACAAGAAGAAGATGCAGGAGGAGCAAATGCGGCTCTTCCGCGAACACGGTATCAATCCGCTGCAGATGCTCGGATGCCTGCCGATGTTTCTGCAGATGCCGATTTGGGTGGCTTTGTACGCGGGCTTGTACTTCTCATTTGATCTTCGGCAGGAGCCCGCCTTCTGGGGCGTGTTCCAGAATTTTTGGAACTGGCCCTTCCTCGCAGATCTTGCGTCTCCCGATCACTTCTTCTGGGAAGCACCAGAGCCGTTCAAGTTTCTGTTGTGGAACATCACGGGCATCAACCTGCTGCCGCTGCTGATGGGCGCTGTCTTCTTCTTCCAGCAGAAGTACATGACACCATCGACGAGCATGTCGTCTGAGCAGGAGACGCAGCAGAAGATCATGCGGGTGATGATGGTGGTGCTCTTCCCGGTGATGCTCTACAGCGCGCCTTCCGGCCTGACCTTGTACATCCTGACATCGAGTACCGTCGGAATCATGGAAAGCCGCCACATCCGCAAGCAGGTCGATGCCATGGACCTCGACACGCTGGCGCCCCGACCCAAGCCGGCTGCAGCAGGCGGGCGCACCGCGAAGGATCCACAGTCTCGCGCGTATGCCAAGATGATGGAACGCCGCAAGCAGAAGAAGAACAAGGGTCCGGAGAAGCGATTCAAGAAGCGCAAGTGATGCCCCCGCTGTTCTGGACGCACGCCCGTGGATCTTGAAAGCACCATCATCGCCGTGTCCTCGCCGCCTGCTCCCTCCGCGGTGGGGATGATCCGGCTCAGCGGCCGCGAAGCTGCTGCGGTGATGACGGAGGCGGTCACCGGTATCGATCTGGGCATACGGGGGGTGCATGCAACGCGGCTGTGTATCGGCGACTGGTCTCTGCCCGCCGTAGTGCTGATCATGCCGGGACCGGGTTCCTACACCGCCGAAGACGTGATCGAAGTGCAGATGCCCGGGAACCCCCTGCTGCTTGAGGGCACCATCGATCGGTTGATCGAGTCGGGTTTGAAGCGAGGTCTCGCCGCCCGCAGGGCACTTCCAGGGGAGTTCACCTTTCGGGCCTGGCATCATGGACGACTGTCGCTGGACCGCGCCGAGGCCGTGGCATCGATCATCGCGGCTGGCTCCAGCGAGGAATTGGACGCGGCAAGACATGCCTTCGAGGGACAGACCGGCCGTGCCATCACGCCGATCGCCGAGGCGCTTGCGGATGTGCTGGCACTGGTGGAAGTCGGCATCGACTTTTCCGACGAAGAAGATGTCGTCACCATTTCGGCCGAATCACTTCGCTGTCGGTTGAGCGACCTCGCGGATCGACTTGCCCAACACGCGGGGAGCGGCTCCGGCGAAGAATCCATCGATGCTCGACCTCGCGTCGTGCTCCGCGGGCCAGTCAACGCCGGGAAATCAACGCTGTTCAACGCCCTGCTTGGCCGCGATCGCGTGATCACGCACACGCTCGCAGGCACGACCCGTGACGCCATCGTTGAGCCTGCGAGGATTGGTGATCATGACGTCCTGCTGGTTGATACGCCCGGTGACGAGCGTGTTCCGTTTGCATCGGCGAGCGCAGCTCAGCACGAAGCAGACTTGGTGGTGTGGTGCAGCCCAAGTGGCGGTGATGAACCACCTGCTGGGGCAGTGCAAGCGCGAACGAAGCGTGATCTTCGCCCGGAGGTCGATCACGACGCGGCGGATATTTGCGCCTTCGAACCCGACGATGTGGATCGCCTCCGGTGCCGCATTGATGATGCGTTGAGTCATCGGCCTGTAAGCGCCGCCGGTCAGCGGCTGATTGTTTCGCAGCGACAACGCGGTCTCATCGAGCGGGCGCGCTCGAACATTGCCGCTGCCATCGAACTTGTGTCCGAACACTCCCCCACCGCCGGACTGGATTACCCAGCCGAGATTGCCGCAATGCTTCGGCACGCGCTGGATGATCTTGGCGCCATCACCGGCCAGATTCCCCCCGACGATGTGCTTGATCGCGTCTTT